>JANQKH010000786.1 GCA_028281215.1 Phycisphaeraceae bacterium
GCTTCGTCGCCGTGCCGTTCCTGTTCTATTGCATCGGACGATTCGTCACGGTCGGCGTCGGTGTCGACTACGCCAGTTCCGTCGAGTTTATGGACGACATGCGCGATAATCCGCTGATCGGCATGTCGCTGGTCGAACGCATTCCTTCAGCGCTTTCCATTGCATGGTTCTATACCTCGCAGGTTGTCGTGCCGGACACCAGTTACTACCAGATCCCGGCAGAGCTTCCAGGTTGGACCAGCGTGTCGACGATCCTCGGCGTGACATCGATCGCGGTCGCATTGATTGTGTTCTTCGCCGCCGTGCGTCGCCGCAGTTGGCTGGCGATCGGATTCATCGTGGCGGCCGGTCAGTTTGCCCTGATCGGCAACCTGCTCCTGCCGGTCGGTGTGTATGCCGCCAACCGGTTGATGCTGCCGTTCACGTTTCTCGGTGCGATGTTGATTGCGCACTTTGTGCACCGATTTTGCGTGCAGTCGACGCGCCGCCGCGCGGTGGCGATTATTCCCGCCATCGGTGTCGTGTTGCTGATGTCGCCGGTCATCCAGGATGTCAACTTCCACTGGGGCTCCGAGGCGCGTCTGATCGGCCGAGATAAACGACTGGATCCCTCCAATCCCATCAAGCAATACAACTTCGCCACGACGCGCGCCATCGAAGGCCATTCCGCGCAACTGCGTATCGCTGCGATCAAGTACGCCATCGATCTCATCGATCGCATCCTCGACGTCAAGGACACCGACCCGATCTCCAAGCGAATCGAACTGACCGCCGACCTCAACCGCCTTCGCGAGATGATGCTGCCGCAGGGACCGTTCGCTGTCGTACCGCGCCATCCGGACCAATACCAGACCCTCAAAGAAACGCCTCGCAAGCTCGACCAGGCGATCGGCCAACTGCCGCACTTGCTGGATGACAAGAACAACCTGATCGACCTTCGTTCCCGCTTGCAGCAAGAGTTGGCGGACTCGAAATCAAACGCCGATCAATATCTCACCGAATCGATCGGCCTGCTCGAAAGTGTGGTTCGGCTGCGGCCGGCATCCATCAACGCACGCATCCAACTGGCCAAGACGCGCGAGTACCTCAAGCAGACCAGCGCCGCGCGGCTCGAATACCTTGCCGTTGCGCGTATCAAAGATCACGATCGCAATTTGAACGTCATCGAAGCCAAGGTGAAGTTCGGCTGGCTGAGCATAGAAGCCGGCCGTGATCCCATGCTCGCCGGCCGGTATTTGCAAGAAGCCGAAGTAACGCTCAAAGAGATGCTTGAGAGTGACGAAGCCATGCTCGTTGAGATCGAAGACGAACTGCATCGATTGAACAAGAACGCCAAGCGATATCTCAGCATTCTTGCGTTCCTGGTCAACGACAAGGCGACGGCGTTGCGACGGCACAACGAACTACTCAAGCAATACCCCGACTTCAAGGAAGCATGGGACGACCTGCCGGAGTTCATCAAATCGCGCGGCATAGAAGTACCGCCGAACGGTTGACGCCAACTGTTGCGCCCGCGCATCAACCCCACCACCAAACGCTGAAAGCAACCAATCATCGCATGGCCCAACGCTACGACTGCATCATCATCGGCGGTGGACACAACGGCCTCGTCGCCGCTGCTTACCTGGCCAAAGCCGGAAAGTCTGTCTGCGTCTGCGAACGTCGACATGTGCTCGGCGGCTGTGCTTCGACTGAAGAACTGTGGCCCGGTTTCAAGGCATCGCCCGCCGCCTACGTCATCAGTCTGTTTCTGCCGTCGATCATCAAGGAACTGAAACTCCGCGAAAACGGGTTAAGCATCCTGCCGCGCAGCCCGTCGTCGTTCACGCCGCTGCCCGATGGCCGGCGACTGCTGCTCGGGCATGACAAAGCTTCCAATCAGCGGGAAATCAGTACGTTTTCGCAGGCCGATGCCGAGGCTTACCCGCGCTACGAAGCGATGCTCACCCGCGTTGCCACCACTTTGGAGCCGATGCTCTCGGCGTTGCCGCCGGGCGTGCCGCCGCGCCTGCGCGATGCGCCAGCCGCGTGGCGCTGGATTCAATCATTCAAGTCGCTTGATGGCGATCTGCACACCGCCGTCGAACTGCTTACCGCTGCCGCCTCGCCGATTCTCGATCGATGGTTCGAGTCTGATCCTGTCAAAGCGACGCTCGCTACCGATGCGATCATCGGCGCTTTTGCCTCGCCCTCGATGCCGGGCACCGCGTACGTGTTGCTTCACCATGTGATGGGTGAGGCAGGCGGCGCACGCGGTGTGTGGGGTTACGTGCAGGGGGGCATGGGCGGGCTCGCCGACGCCATCGAAACATCGTGCAGGCAACTTGGCGTGACCATTCAACGCGAACAAGCGATCGAACGCATCAACATCAGCAACGGCCGCGCCACCGGCGTCACTTTGCACGATGGAACGGTCATCGAAGCGCGCACCGTTGCGTCGTCCGTTGATGCCCACCTCACCTTCGAACGATTCATCGGCTTCGATCATCTGCCGGAACAATTTGCCGAACGCGTGAAGTCCATTGATTACCGTTCCGCCAGTGCCAAAATCAACTTTGCACTCAGCGAACTGCCCAACTTCGAGTCGGGCGATGTGCCGCTCGACGTTGCCTTACGCGGCACTACTCATATTGCGCCAACGGTTGAATACATTGAGCGCGCATACGATGATGCGAAGTATGGCCGACCGAGTCATTCGCCGGTTATCGAGATGACCATTCCCTCGACTGTCGATCCCACGATCGCGCCGCCGGGGCAACACGTGGCGTCGATGTTCGTGCAGTACGCGCCGTACGAAATTGACGGCCGCGCGTGGACTGAAGCCGACCGCGATGCCTACGCAGACCGCTGCATCGACATCCTTACCACTTACGCGCCCAACTTCCGGGACATCGTCCTGCAGAGACAGGTCATGACGCCGGCCGACCTCGAATCGACGTACGGCCTGACCGGCGGCAATATCTTTCAGGGCGCCATGCATCTGCATCAGTTCGGCCCCTTTCGACTGCCGCACCGCACGCCGATCCGCGGCCTGTACCTCTGCGGCGCGGCGACCCATCCCGGCGGCGGCGTCATGGGCGCATGCGGCCGAAATGCCGCCCAGGTCATCCTCCGCGACGGGATTTGAGCTTTCCGTAGAAGTTTGGCTATACTTATTGTGCTACGGTTAAGCCGAGCAGCAAGCGGGTCACAGAGCGCGTTGACCCGCTTGTTTTTTGCGCGGACTTCGCCGTTCTGCGTGCAACATTCTCTGTCCAGCGCACCGGCCTTTATAATGCGTCCTTCATTTACACGGAGACACAAACCATGCCTCGCTTGACTCTCTCGATTGCCTTCGCTTGCATCATTACCATCGCTTCGGTTTCGTTTGCCGACAAGGCCAAGAAGAATGACGGCTGGATCAGCCTCTTCGACGGCAAAACACTCAATGGTTGGAAAGCCAGCGAAAACAAAGACTCGTGTTCCGTCGAAGACGGCAAACTTAAAATCGGCGGCGGGCCGCGCAGCCACCTCTTCTACGTCGGCAAAGTCAACGGCGGCAAGTTCAAGAACTTCGAGTTCAAGTGCCAGGTCATGACCAAACCCAAAGCCAACTCCGGCATTTACTTCCACACCGAATACCAGGAAACCGGTTGGCCCAGCAAAGGCTACGAATGTCAGGTCAACAATACGCACCGCGATCGCCGCAAAACCGCGAGCCTCTACGCCATCAAGGATGTGCTGGACACGCCGCCCGCCAAGGACAACGAGTGGTTTGACTACCACATCAAGGTCAAAGGCAAGACGATCACGATCAGCATCAACGGCAAGAAGATCACGGAATACACTGAGCCTGCCGACGGGTCCGGCAACAAGAGCAACTTCAAAGGCCGCAAACTCAGCGAAGGCACCTTCGCCTTCCAGGCTCATGATCCCGGCAGCGTCGTCTACTACCGTGAGGTCTACGTCAAACCGTTGAAGTGATGGAACAACGTCACGCTGCATCAGCATTAACTTTAGAGCACGGCGTTCGCCAACGCCGTGTTTTCTTTTCAAAGGGCTCGTTTCTCGTCGAAGAAGATCAACATGCCAACCCCGGATGACAACGCGCCGGTCGGTCTAATTGCCGGGCAGGGCCGACTCCCGCTCGCTGTTGCTGAAGGCATCCGCGCCGCTGGCCGACGCGTCGCCTGCGTGGGTTTGCGCGACCAATACGACCCGCAATTGCCCGAACTCTGTGACGACTTCGCCGCCGCCGGCATCATCCAACTCGGTCGCTGGATCCGAAAGCTCCGCCGTTTCGGCGTCCGTGATGCGATCATGGTCGGTCGCGTGCGAAAGTCCCGCATCTTCCAGCCGTTCCGACTCGTCCGGCAACTGCCCGACCTGCGTGCAGCGAAACTCTGGTTCCGTAAACTGCGCCATGACAAACGCAACGATGCCATCCTCGGCGCCGTCGCTGACGAACTGCAGGCCGCCGGAATCACGCTCATCGACTCGACCCAATACATCCCGCAACACATGGCGACCGCAGGCGTGATGACCAAAGCCCAGCCGACCGCCCGCCAACAGGCCGACATCGACTTCGGCCTACCCATCGTCGCCCGCATGGGCGACCTCGACATCGGCCAATCCATTGCCGTCCGCGAGGGTGAAGTCATCGCCGTCGAAGCCATCGAAGGCACCGACG
>JANQKH010000806.1 GCA_028281215.1 Phycisphaeraceae bacterium
TTGAGATCAACGAACAGACCCGGCCACGTGCGACGCTTGCGTCCCGCGTGGTCGGGTCTGTGTCTTTTGCCGCATAAAACACCAGTCAGCAACTCGCCGATCGCTGCCGATTCACTTCAAACAGCAACACCCCTGCCGCCACCGATGCATTGAGCGAATCGACCGCGCCCTCCACCATCGGTATGCGAACCACCTGCCCCAACTTTTCGCAGTAGGCCAACCAAGTTTCATCGAGCCCCCGGTCCTCCGCGCCGATGATCATCGCCACGCGACCACAATAGTTCGCCTCGCTGTGATCGACGGCCCCTTCTCGCAGCGCGGCTGCAAACGGTTTAACTTTCTCCCTTTCCAACACCGCCAGGCAGTCATCGCTGTCCGCACAAACGATCGGCAGGCTGAACACGGCGCCCGTACTGGCGCGAATGGCGTTTGGGTTGAACGGGTCGACCACGGCATCGACCACGATCATGGCGGCGCAACCCGCCGCCGCTGCCGTCCGCGCCATCGCTCCAAGGTTGCCCGGCTTGGCGAGCCCTTGCGCCACCAGCACGAGGCTGTCGTCCCGCCATTCGATTGCTTCAAGCGACCAATTCGGCTGTTCGACCACCGCCACGAGCCCGGTCGGGTTTTCCCGGTACGCCAGCTTGCGCAGCACGGGTTCGGTCACTTCACGCACATCCTGCGCGTGATGCCACACACCACGCTCGTGGTAAAACTCAATTCGTTCATCGTCATTCAGGAACGGCCCATGCAGGAACAATTGCGGCACACACAAACCGATCTCCCTCACGCGCAGGTAGTCCCTTGGTGATTCGATGAGAAACCGCCCGGTCGCGCGGCGGTGTTTGCTTTCGCGCAGTTTGACAGCCGCCTTCACCTTGGGGTTGCTCATGCTCGAAATCGATTGGTTCGACGCCATCGCCACAGGGTACACTTCCCCCCATGCAACGCGAACTCGAACCTGAAGTGATGGATACGCTGGACGAGGCGCAAGGCTATGACGCAATGGATCACGCAGAACCGAACCGTGCGTTCGTGAATCGCCTCAAAGAACTGGGCGCGGGCGACCGCATGATCGACCTGGGCTGTGGTCCCGGAGATATTCCCATCATGGTCGCCGGCGAGATCGCCGACAGTGCCGTGTTCGGCGTGGACCTGTCTCGCAACATGCTGGACATCGCCAACCGGAAACTGGCGGGCTTGAATCTGGGTACCCGCGTGGAATTTCATCTCGCAGACGTGAAGGATCTTCCGTTTGAGGACGATCGCTTTGACGCCGTTTTTTCCAACACAATTCTGCATCACATTCCGAAGCCGATCGACCTGCTGAGCGAAGCGTGGCGGGTGTTGCGGCCGAACGGCGTGCTGCTGATTCGCGACCTATATCGGCCGGCCGACGAACAAACACTGGAACAGTTGGTCGAACAACATGCCGGCGCGTGCACCGCGCATCAACAGGCGATGTTTCGTGCCAGTCTCAAGGCGGCGTTGACGCCCGGCGAACTGGGCGAACTCACCCGTGACGTGGGGATGACCGATGTAGAAGTGGTGATCGACACCGACCGTCACATGAGCCTGCAAACCCGAAAGACCTGAACGTTGCCGCGCAGTGGAGACGATGCAAGCCCGCGGCGTCCCCGGCGTTTTCGTCTCGCCACGCACCTACAATACGACCATGCCCAAGACCGAGTCAGCATTGAGCCGCGAGTCCGCGATTCGCCGCACCGCCAAGCATGTGTTGTTCGGCGGGCTGGCGATTCTGGCGATGAAGTTCGGCATCTTCTGGCTGACCAATTCCACCGCCGTGCTCGCCGACGCGATGGAATCGATCGTTAACCTGATCGCCGCCATCGTCATGCTGTACGGCATCTGGATGTTGCAACGCCCGAGCGACGAAAGCCGACCCACGCAACACAGCAAATCGCAATACATGATGATCGGCTTCGAAGGTTGGTTGATCCTGATCATCGGAACGATCATCGGATACATCAGCGTCAACCGATTGTTCACTGCCAACGATGACACGACTCCGCTCGAACTGAAAAACCTGCAACTGGGCGTCTGGCTGACCGGCGGCGTCGCGCTGATCACTTCGATCCTTGCGTTCTACGTGCTCAGCGCCGGCAAGAAGCGGGAAAGCCAGGTGCTTATCGCCGACGGAAAACACCTGCTGGCGGACGTCGCGTCAACCGTGGGCGTCGCCGTCGGCTTGAGCATTGTCAACGCGCACTACCCCGAAAACAAATGGATTGATCCGCTGGTCGCGATCATCGTCGCCGCGATTGTGCTCTATACCAGTTGGCGGCTGATGTGGAAATCGGTCACGGGTTTGACCGAGTCCTACGAACAGGAAATCGATCCGACGATTGCCCTCTCGCTGGATGAACTGGTCAAGTTGAAATCGATTGCCGGCTACAAGGATGTACGTTACCGGTTCAACGGACCGCACCGCTGGATCGCGCTGACCATGCTGGTTGATCCGTCAATGTCGATCGGCGAAGGCAAGAAGGTTTCGAGAAAAACGGCGCAGCATCTCAAAGATGAACTCGAAGACGCGAAGGTCGAAATTCAGGTCGAGCCGTATGAAGGCGATTGGCCGCCTGAAGCATGGATCGCCGCCGACGAGGCGGCCGCACTTGAAGAAGCGACCAGTGAAGCTGAATCCGAGACGGACACCAAAACCGACACAGACGGCCGCGATGGCGATGACGAACCCGACCCGACAGCCGACAGTTCCACCGGCGACAACGCAAAACACACCGGCGAATCAGATGATGCCGATCCGTCAGATGCAACGTCCGACACTGACCTTGATGCTCAGGAAAATGAAGCGTCATCGTCCACCGAGGACCAGTCGGAACCGGATCAGGATTCCACGGACGATCCTGCCAAGCCGGAAACCACATCAAGTGACGATGACACCGAAAATGATGCCGACGAGCCGGAAACCCATCCCTGGCTCAACGAACCGGAGAAGCGATTCGGCGATGACATAGACGATGGTGATAACTTACGCTGAACCACCAGTCCGGTAATGCATCGTGCTGCATCCACGGGTTACCACCCCTCCGTTTCGCCATTCATCTCACGTGCCATTGGCTATTTCCGCACCTCAGTCCAGCCACTATTCAACCGATAAAAACAGAAGTAAGACCAGACCTGGGGCGATGACCTCACAGAGATATCGAAGAGGGGCGGGTGATGTCGAGACAAAAAAAACGCAAGGGATCGGCGCGTGAAATCGCACATCATCCGACCACCAACCCACAAGCGCAGCCTGTTCGAAAGCCCAAGCGCTCCCTTCAACGCAAAATGCTGACCGGCGCCGCGTTCATCGCCATCGCGCCAACCGTCATCTGCATTGCGATCTTCAGTTTCCTGATGCGTGATCGGATTGTCGACCAACACAGCCAGGGCGGCCGCACCATCGCCAACATGCTTTCGCTATCCCTGGCCGGCAGGGTCAGCCACGGCTGGACGCGCACGCAAGGCGAACTGGTCGACAGCATCAGCAAAGACCCGCGCGCGTCGTTCGTCATGGTGTATGACAATGCCGGAAGGCTGAAACACGCGGGCATCTTTCACGAACCTGTCTGGAAGATGTTTCAAAACAAGCACCGGGATGTGAAACGCCCGATGAAACAAGGCGACAAAGGCAGTACGTATGTCATCGACGGAACGATCGCGTACAAGATGCCCATCTTCGTCGAGCCCGGCGCGCAGGATACCGAAACGAGTCAGGAACAACCTCTTGAAGGCACGCTCGTCTTCGCCATGCAGCAACCGTCGATTCAAAAGTCGATGCAGAAGTTCCACGCGACGCAGATGATCATCGTGCTCATCGCCGTGCTGTTCTTTCTGCCCATCGTGTCGTTGTTCTTCCGCAAGTGGCGCAAACCGCTGCTTGAGTTGGTACAAGCCACCCGCGAACTCGCCCAGGGTAAGCCGCCCACCCCGGTGCAAGTCGCCAGTCAGGATGAACTGGCGTTCCTCGCGGCCTCGTTCAACGACATGGCGGGCAGGATCAAAGCCCAGCACCGTAAGTTGGTCGACGCCAACGAAACACTGGAAGCGAAGGTGCGCGACCGCACCAAGCAGTTATCCGAAGCCATGGAGGAACTGGATCGCGCAGCGTCCACTGATGCGCTTACCGGCGTTGCCAATCGCCGGGCGTTCACTGAAGCACTGGAAGATCGCTTTGCCGCGTCGAAGCGATTGGGCGACAACCTCGTCTGTTGCATGGTCGACCTCGATGGTTTCAAACCAGTCAACGACACGCTTGGTCATAAGACGGGTGATGACCTGTTGAATCTCGCCGCCCAGGTCATGCGCGACAACTGCCGCAGCACTGACATGGTGGCCCGGCTGGGCGGCGACGAATTCGTCCTGCTCATGCCGTCCATCGATCAAGACACTGCCAGACAGACCGCCGAGTTGATTCTCGAACGGTTCAAGCAAGCCGCCCGTGATCTTCTCGCATGCGACGAGGTCGCCGCGAAGGTCAGCTTCTCCATGGGTCTGGCCTGCCTTCATGAACACCAGGCGAATACCGCGGAGCATCTGCTCGACCAAGCAGACAAGGCGCTCTACATCGCCAAGGAAAACGGTAAGGCGCAGTTGCGCGTTTTCGACGGCAAAGCGGCCGCGTGAAACTGCGATTCGCATACGCAACGGTCCTCTTGCTCCGCACGCCACCGATCATTCAAAATCGCGTATCCTGTCCGGTTCCCAACCAGGAATCTGACATGCCCATCAAAACACAATTGTTCGATCTTTCCGGCAAGGTTGCGCTTGTCACCGGCGGCGCCAGCGGACTCGGTAAAGGGATCGCCCAGGCCTTTGTCGAACACGGCGCTCACGTGCTGATCGGTTCGCGCACCGAGGAAAAAGTAAACCAGGCCGTGGAAGACCTCAAACGCGCCACCGAAGCAGACGAAGCCGACCCTGCCGAACCAATCATCGACGGCGTGCCGCTGGATGTGACCAACGACAACAGCGTAGACCACGCCGTGCGCAAATGTGTGGACGACTTCGGCAAGATCGATATCCTCGTGAACTGCGCCGGCATCATCGTCAAGAAACCGACGTTTGAATTGTCGCTGGAAGAGTTCAACACCATCCACGAAAGCCACGTCACCGGCTCACTGCGCTGCGCAAAAGCCGCGGGCGAACTGATGCGCGAACAGCACGCCGGCAGCATCATCAACATCGCTTCGATCAGCAGCTACGTCGATCTGGTCGAAGTCGCCGCCTACGCCGCCGCCAAGAACGGTGTCATGGGCCTGACCCGAAGCCTCGCCAACGAATGGGCGAAGTACGGCATCCGCACCAATGCCATCGCGAACCGTTTCATGAGCTGGTAGCCCCGCTTGTGATCGGCTTCCGC
>JANQKH010000858.1 GCA_028281215.1 Phycisphaeraceae bacterium
TCGATAGCCCAGTGAACTGTGAGGCCGCACCGTGTTGTAATGTCTCCGCCATCTTTCAATCAGCACTTTGGCTTCCAATAGTGTGTCGAAGATCTCTGGATTCAACAGTTCGTCACGCAGCTTGCCGTTGAATGATTCGTTGTAGCCGTTCTCCCATGGGCTGGCCTGGGCGGCAACGGTCGTGACCACAACGCCAAGGGTTACACCTCATGGATGGCCGGTGCTGGAGTAAAGGGCGGATTCAGTTATGGTTCAACCGACGAGTATGGTTACGAAGCGGCCGAAAACAAAATGCACATCAACGACTGGCACGCGACCATCTTGCACCTGCTTGGTCTCAATCACAAGGAATTAACCTACCGCTATGCCGGTCGCAACTTTCGATTGACAAATGTCGGAGGTAAGGTGGCCAAGGCCATACTCGCATGAGTGCCTAGCAGGATATCTTGGTGACAGAGGAGTTGCGCACCTTTGCCACAGTGCTTAGAAGGCAACGTGGGCCACTTTGAGGTCGCAACGTAGATAAAGTTGGCGTGACCGCCAACAAATTGAACACCCTCACGTGATGAGTTTACGGGTCTTTTTAACCAATCGAATCTGTTCCGTGATGAATCGACTTCTAAACTGCTGGCAACATTCAACAAACGCTGACTTAGCGTGACTCTATCGTCGTATTCTCCACATACCTATTTTCTTCGAACTCGCCGTGATTCGAAGATACTCGTGGACCCTTCGCGTTGCGAATGGAAATAGACCGTTCGGCCATCGGGTGAGAAGGTGGGGTGGCCGTCGATTTTCTCACTGTTGAGAGGTTCGCCCAGATTAGTAGGGTTTCCAAATTCACCATTAACAACATCGCGTGTAAAGAGCCACATGTCGTAGGCACCGACCGCTGTGGTACTTTGCCGACGAGCGGTTATGACCAGCGAAAGACGATCGCGGCTCATCCAAGCAGCATTGTGCTTATTGCTCAAATTGACGTTGATTTGTAGTGGTTTAGCGCGGCCGAAGGAGTCATTCGTTGCGGCACGTTTGCTTATGTAGATACTTTGTTCACGCGAGAACAACAGGACCAAGCCGTCATAAGATAGCCATGGGCTGATTTCGTTTCCCTCTGTATTGATCTGTTCACCCATGGATTGCAGCGCCGGCCAAGGCTGATGAACTTCAGGCCGTTGCGCAATCCACAGATCGTTTTCACCCATGCCGCCTTCACGGTCAGAAGTAACGATGAGGGTGAGTTCGTCATTGGAAACAGCGACACCACCTTCGCTGGCAGTCGTGTTGACCAATCCTTCAAGCGGCGCTGGTTCGCCAAAGGGTGCGCCTGTGGCAATGCGGCGGCACACCCATACATCTCGCTGCCGCTCCTTCTCCTTGAAACTGAAACGCGAGTAATAGAGTGCAAGGCCGTCTCCCGCGAGGCAGGGGCTTATCGTTAACGCACCGCGCCCCGATGTATTTCGAACGATTTTCGGTTCGGACCAGGCCCACTCATCATTGGGGAGAATATCGATCGCTGTCAGGTTACGGTGAATCTCCGCATCGGCAGCTTGAGTTTGACTGCCGGAGTGGGTTGGCTGTTGGTTGACGTGCAGTTGATCTTTCGATCCCTGTGTGCCATCCGGCGTATCTGCCATGGGCGACTTATTGAACCAGCCGGTGACGTTGGTCCATCCCTGCCATTCCGCTGCAGCGAACGCAAGCAATGCGACACATGCAGCGACGAATCCGCCGAGCGCGATCATGGTCAGGCGTGATCGCTTGCGTTCGATGTTGACAGCCAACAGTCGAAGGAGTTCCTCTGCGGATTGGATTCGCTTGTCAGGATCCTTCTCGAGTAACTTGGAAATCACATGGCCAAACCAGACTGGCACACTGGGGTTCACCGATCGCAGGTTGGGCGGACGATGGTTGCAGACGCGCGAGATGGTGTTCGTTGTCGTCTCTGCCTGAAACGGCGACTTTCCTGTACACATTGCAAAGAACACGGAGCCGAGACTGAACAAATCGCTACGTGCATCCACGGCTTCACCGGTTGCCTGCTCGGGCGATATGAACCATGGCGTACCGTGCGGACGACTGGTTTGCTGATCCGCCGATGAATGGTGCGCGAGACCGAAGTCTGTAATCTTGACGTTTCCACTATCGGTTTCGAGCATCACATTGGCAGGTTTGATGTCCCGATGCGTCATGCCTTGCGTGTGGACAGCGGCGAGGCCTGTCGCAATCTCATTGGCAATGCGCGTTACCTCATCCATCGATAAGTGCGTTGCCGATTTTATCCGATCTGCCAGCGTTACCCCTTCGATGAACTCCATGACAAGGTATGGCATACCTTTGAATTCATTGACCGCGAAAACTTGTACCACGTGCGGGTTCTTAATGGCCGCGAGCGCGCGGGCTTCGCGAAGAAAGTCATCGCGTGATCTTTCATGGATCGCAAGTTCCGGCGCCAGCACTTTGATCGCAACGTCGCGCTGCAACTTGGGATCCCGTGCGCGAAAGACAACCCCCATTCCTCCTTCACCAATCTTTTTAATCACTTCATATTCGTCAATCAAACCAAGGCACGCTTCTCGGTCACTTGGCTCGAGTAGCGTTTCCAGGTTGGTTCGCAGAGCGAGAATTTGTGCATGGTCCGCTTCGGTATCGACGCGCGATGGTGGGGTGATGTCAAGTTCAGCGAGTAGATCGCCATTGGAAAACGCGGGTGATTCCAGTCGATCATCCGCGGCGTCGAATGAAGCAAACAGGCGCATGACCGATCGACGCAGAGACTCATCGCCTCCGCAGCGCTGGTCAATGAAGTCTTGGCGAGCATCGCCTTGCAGTTCCATCGCTTCGTAGAACAGTCGCTTGGCCTTCGCCGATTCCTCCAAATGGTCTGTGTGAAGATTCAATGCCATCACCTCGATCACGATCCTCACCTGCCCCGGCATAAGTTAATGCGAGGAAAGAAGTCAGCGCGCCTCATCGGAGAACGATTTAGCCTGAGCCAAATTTACACACATCGATCTCATCCGGTCTTCAGCTTTGGTTCATGGCCTCATAGAACCACGCCTTCGCAAATCCCCAATATCGTGAAGCGGTTGCACGGGAGATGCCCATCGCCTCGGCGGCGTCGACCAGTGTCAACCCCGCAAAATAACGCAGTAACACCAGCTTCGCCTCGTCAGGATGCAACTGCTCAAATTGCTTCAATGCTTCGTTCAACTCCAACAATTGATCAACCGCATCCGAACTCGATTCAACATCGACTGAGTCGAGATCAACGGCATTGAGATCAATTCGTCGATATTCACCGCCGTGCCTGGTTGTCTTTTTCTGTCGGGCTCGCTCAATAAGGATGCGACGCATGGCTTCGCCCGCCGCCATGAAGAAGTGGCCTCGACTGTCCCATTTGGGCATATTGCCGTTGCCATCCGCCTTGACCAGCCGCACGTACGCCTCATGTACCAACGCGGTTGGTTGCAATGTATGCCCGGCCGATTCCCGCGCCATCTTGCTCGCGGCGAGCTGTCGCAGCTCATCGTAGATCAACGGTAGCAACAGATCGGCGGCCTGTTGATCGCCGTCCTGAATCGCGTCGAGCATTTGGGTGACGTCCGGCATGAGACTATTGTATCGGCGAATCACGGCCAGAAACCCACCTGGCACATTCAAAAACGCATTTCTGACACCGAAACGCAAACCTTCTCGAATCTTTTTCAATTTCGTGAGGCGCGGCGGCGCATCTGCTCGCATTGATCATTGGATACGAATCAGCTTTAGATTCTAGAACGCGCACTCCAAGGAGATATAAGGTGCAGAGATTTCATCTGATTTCCGTGGCCTTGCTGGTCGCTCTTGCCACCACACAAGCGGTCGCCATTAGTGTCAGCATCCTGCACGAGTTTCAGGGTGGGCGCAACGACGGCGGAAGTGCCAATGCCAATGGCATCCTGTCAGCCGACGGGTCAATCCTTTACGGAACAACAGCTCGACGCGGTGGCAAAGATCACGGCATTCTTTGGCAGATCAACACCGACGGTAGTGGTTACACCGTGCTGCACAGATTCAATGCCGGCACGGACGGATCCCAGCCGCGCGGCGCGTTGGCACTCGATGGAAACCAATTGTTTGGTACAACTTTCCTCGGCGGTCCCAATAACGACGGGACAGTCTGGACATTCGATCTGAGCGCCAACACATTCAACGTCCTCCATGCGCTTGACAACGACAATGGTGATGGCAATTTCCCCAAGTTCGGCCTTTCGCTGTCGGGCACAACCTTGTTTGGTACAGCGGACAGTGCAGGTAGCGCGCCGACTTTCCCGGATGGGACGCTATTCAAACTCCAAACCGACGGAAGCGGATTCACCGTCCTGCATGACTTCGCTATCGGCACACCCGCAAACGGCGGCACGCCTACGGGCAAGCCGCTTGTAGTGGGCACGCGAATCTTTGGCGGTACCAATACCGGCGGTGCGAACGGCGATGGAATTCTCTACGTGATCAACGATGACGGTAGCGGGTTCGAAATCCTTCACGCATTCGACGGAACAGATGGTGCTCGGATCAACGGTGGGCTGGTCGCCATCGGGTCAACACTGTATGGCATGACCAACAGCGGGGGGGATCACAATGATGGAACGTTATTCAGCATCAACTCCGACGGCAGCAACTTTTCCGTGCTGCATCACTTCAACATGCTGGAAGGTGACAGTCCCTTGGGCGGGCTGACCTTGGGGCTCGACGCCGTCACACTATTCGGTGTCACATCAGGGGGTGGTACAGGTGATCGAGGAACCGTCTTTTCCTTCGACACGATGACCAGCATGCACACGCTGCTGCACAGTTTTCCGGATGACCTTTCAGACGGAAGAATTCCCAGCGGCCTGGACGCTCCAGTGCTGTCACTGGATGGTTCGACCCTCTTTGGAACGACAAGAGATGGAGGCCCCACCGGCGGCGAAGGCACCATCTGGCGGCTGGATCTGCCCGGTGCCGCCGTGCCCGAACCGGCGACGGCGATGCTGGGACTACTTGCCATGACTGGTTTGTTGATGCGACGCCGACGTGTTTGAGGCGCGCTGAGCGATTGACTCGCACTGTTGTTGGATGAATGTGGGCTTAGGTGAACGCCGTCCTCCGTTTGGTGCGCAGCCCGACACGTTCAACACCATGCGTAAACCATCTTTAAGCGAATACCTATATGAGATTCAAAAAACCTGAGGTGTTTCAATGAACGACCATGCAATCAAGCGAATTTACATTCATATAACAGCCGTGCTGTTATTGCTCGGATTGTCACCCAATATCGCAAACGCAGTGCCCGTGTCAGTGTTGGATACTGGAACGCCGGTCGGGGCGGATTTTCCTGCCGCAATACTATCTTCGTCGGCTAGCGGTACATTCCAGTACCTCGGCAGTGCGTTTTCAACTTCGCAGACGCTCGTCATTGATTCCATGGAGGGGTACCTTAAAGAATTTAATGGAACGATGACCTACGCGATCACAGGGGAAGATGTCAGCGGCCTACCGGATGAAACCAACATTCTGTTTTCCGAAGACCTGGCGTTAAGTGAATTCGGTCGTGATTGGTATGGCCCTTCTGGCCTTGGATGGAACTTGCCGGCGGGCGACTATTGGTTCGTCTTACTGCCGCATGATGGCTTCCGTACGTCAATGCCATACGGTGCGCCCAATCCGGCAACGACGGCGTCCAGCCATTTCATATCTGGCGGGTGGCGTTTTAATAGTAGCAACGACCATCCGGGGTTTCGTATTACCGGATTGGACATTTCCGTACCCGAGCCTGTGACAACTGGACTCTTGCTTTTTGGCGCAGGCGGTCTGTGCGTCCGACGACGCCCCGCACATTGAACAACGCACGCTTGTTTTAAGGAAAGATAAATGCAAGCGTTATTACCACACAGATTCTGACCGGAACGAAAAAAATCACAGCCATGCGAGGCGCGCCCGCCAATTTGCTCGCATTGATAGTACGTCGCCGCGGGTATCGGAACACCGACTTGGCCACCATGAGGGAGGTTTGATTGATGAAACCGTATCAAAATTACACTTTATTGGCCCGTTCGCCGCGCGGTAGTCGATGGACGCGATCAGTTTGCCCCCAGAATCGATTGGTCGCCAGAGCCCTTGTTGTTTGCGTCACGTTGGTCGCGATCACCACTGCCTCAGCAGTCAACATCGACTGGAACGTCGCCAACGGCGATTTCTTCGACTCCGCGAATTGGAACTCCAGTTCAGTGCCGGCTTTGGGCGATGACGCGTTCATTGCCAACGGCGGCACTGCGACGGGCAACGCGCCGGACGGACCTGTCGAAGCAACCAATCTTTTCGTTGGCGACATCGTCAACGGTGGTGATGGCACGTTCCAACTTGACGGCATTGATCTGAACATCAGCCGCGATCTGAACGTTGCCGGTTCCGCTGTTCCGTCGACCGGTAACGCGGCCTCGGTTGGCATGGCATCGATCATCAACCCAACCGCCGTGCAGATCGGCAACTTCGTGCGTGTCGGATCGGCTGAGTTTAACAGCGATCAAACGATCAATGCCGACGCGGCGCTGACCATCGAAGGGACTGCGGGAGTCACAGCAGTGAACTTCGGTTCACACTTTTTGGTGGGCAACGCCGCACTCACCGAGGGAGGTAGCGGTTCCACATCATCGATTGTCAAAGGTGCGGCAAGCCTGCGCGATTTGGACACGCTAACCATCAATCGTGCACCCCATGTCGGCATTGCCACGTTGACTGCCGACACGGACGCACCTCACGTCGAGGGAACAGGCGAACTGACCATTGACAACGTGACAACGGAGGTGAGTATGGACAGGCTGGATGTAGGCATTGCCTTATCCAACTCGAATGCAACGGGTACGGCAACTGCGAATGGCGTGATCACGATCACCGATGTGACATCGCTGCGCATCGGCGACGAACTTACGGTGGGAAGTTCGCGCGCGGAGCGTCCAGGCATTGACGGCGTCAATAGCACCGACATTGTGGCCAACGGCTCTTTGACCGTCATCAATGTTGCGGCGATGCAAAGCGGCGACTCTTGGGATATCGGCGTCGCCCGTGTTACCGGCAGTAGTGGTGTCGGCGACAACCCGATCGTCAATGGTTCATCGACCGCAGACGGACAGGTGACCTTGATCAACACAAACGCGCGCAGCGGTCGAATCGAGGTGGGAACAGCCAGTTCGTCGACATCGGAAGGTCAGTTGACTGCCACGGTCGATGCGAACGGTACGCTGACGTTGATCGATTCATCGCTTGATGTCGGTGGTAGCAGAGGCCTCTTGATCGGTACCGCGTTGGTCACGGGCATCGCGAACCCTGATTCACAACGAGCGGTCGGACTGGTTGAGCTGGATCAATCTTTCGCCAACATGCGTCAACTTCAACTCGGCGATGGCTCAGACGACTTCGCTGACGACGGCGGCACGCTTTTGTTCCACCTCGACGGCACGACACGCGCGACACTCGGCACTGCCGGTGATCCAGGCATTTACTCTGCCATTGATGCGATAGACGCGATGCTGGAAGGCACGATCGTCGCCGACTTCGACTTCGTCCCCACTGCCGGTACCCACCACTTCGACCTGTTGACTACCGCCGATCTCACCGCGCTGGATGACACGACCGCATCATTCTTGGTGCAGGACTTGAATCCCGGTTTCACCGTCGACTTCTTCGGTGTGGTTGAAGACAACGTGGACATTGTTCGCCTGACAATCAGCGGAACACCCGTTGATGTGACGGCAGTACCTGAGCCCGCGTCGGCGGGGTTGGTGGTGTTAGGCGCGGGATTGCTGATGCGTCGGCGCTGATCGGCTTGATGCCGGACGGACATGCACTACCTCAGTCCTACATCGACGAATACACCTACTCACTACCGTCCGGTCCAGTCCGGACCAAGGTCATGCACGAGAAAGGATGACAACCCGATGAAGTCTATTACGGGACTCACACTGATTGCCATGACGGCGAGCCTGTTCGCCACCGATTCGGCTCAGGCGGTCACCGTCGTTCTGCTGGATCGCCATGTTGAAGCGACGGTTTTTTTCAACAGCACGGAAACCTCCGATCAGCTTGGCGTTCTCGACGAGTCGGTCGCCGACGGCTTCGGACTAGTCGGGGCCCTCTTGCTCGTTCAGGCCCAGCAGAACACGACGCTTGAGTTCGGT
>JANQKH010000864.1 GCA_028281215.1 Phycisphaeraceae bacterium
CTCGAAGTGGATTCACCCACGACCAACACAATGCCGACGTTGAACGTGCAGGTCCTTGCCACCAACACCATGGAGATCCTGGCGTCGGTCGACGGCGAACTGCGCGACGATCTGGTGGACGGCACATTTGATTCGGTCGACCTGAACGACTCATCTTTGCAAACCGTTTTCATTCCCAACGGCAGTCAGGTCGGCGTCGAAATTCGCACCGCGATCGAATTCGACCTGACCAGTCTTAGCGCCAATGAGAACATCGTTAGCGCGCATCTGCTGAAACGTGTTGGCGGCACGCAGTTCCCGCAGGTGCCTTTCATCGAAATGGACCTGTTCGGCTATACCGGCGACTTGCAGATCACACTCGCCGACGCATTGGAAACAAACAGTCCGCTCGGTGTCGCAAGAGTGATGGGAACGAGCAGCGGCCTGCCCGGTTTCACCTCGCTCGGTCCCAATGGCACGACTTTGGACGCCGAGTTGATTGAGTCGTTGCGGGATATCGGTTCGACGTTTGGCATCTTGACCCGCGCGTCGGCCGCCACCGGCGGGAGCATTTCCATCAATAGCGTTGAGCGCTCACCGTCGACAGGTGTGTTTGTCGTGCAGCCGACGTTACGCTTGCAGACGGCGGCACCGGGCGTGCTCGACACCACCATCGATGACAACACGCCGGTGCTGATCGATATCGACTTCAACAACGACGGCGACTTCGACGACGCCAATGAACTCGCCTTCGCCAGCGGGCTGCTCGTCGGTTCGCAGGCAACGCTCGATCTGCCTTCGCCGTTGGCGGACGGGACGTACCAGCTACGCGCCCGTGTCTCGGATCAGATCGGCAATGAAGGATTCAGTGAGTTGATGGAGTTGATCATTGACACAGTTCCGCCGCAGGCGCCGCAAGGCGCGGTGGTGAACATGGGAAGCGATCAGCGGTCCGTGCTGCGGTTGGTCAGTTTTGAATTTTCCGAACAGGTCACGGTTCAGTCCGACGCGTTGACGGTCATCGATCTCGACACGCAGCAAACGCTGGACGATGCGGATTTCAACCTGACTTACGATTCGCAGACACGCACGGCAACGTGGGATTTTCTCGGCCTGGTTGGGCGTTCCTTGCCCGAAGGCAATTTCCGAATCATCTTGTCAGCCGCAGGTGTGACTGATGTCGCCGATCAGACGCTCGTCGGTGACATCACCGTGGAAACGCATCGCTACTTCGGCGACAACGACGGCGATCGGGACGTGGACAACGCGGACCTGTTTGACTTCCGTACCGCATTTTTCACCCAGGCGCCCGGCCCGCCCTACGACCACGCGTTCGACAGCGACCTGGATGAGGACATCGACTCGGCTGATCTGTTTTTCTTCCGGCAACGGTTGTTCACTTCACTCGATCCCCCACCTGCCCAGGCCCAGCAAGCATCGGAGCCTTTGACGAGTGAGTCCGGGCAGGTGCAGCAGCAGGCGCTTTCGACGGAATCCAGTTCGCCGTCAAGCAGTTCTTTGGACACGGACGCAACTGTCACATTACACCTTGCAACTTGGCGGGGACATTCACTTTGGCAGCCGGTGCGAACGATGATCACCGCGTCGCCGATTTCGTTGCGAACCTATCAGCCTGCGCTGTCAGTCGGCAGTGACGAGGACAATGCTGATTTGACGATCAGGGATACACCCAAGAGTATTGCCTCATTGCTTAATGATTCGTCGCGCGAGCCGATTTGAACGTCATTCTCACATCACTTGCTTGACGAACAGGCATTGGGTGTATTAACTTGGGTCGGTAATTGGCGAAAGTCGCACATCCGCGCGAATTGGCACGAAGGTTGCACATAGGCAGGGTGGTGGTAAACGTCAGCAAAGTTTGCCCATTTGGCGCGCAGGGCTCAATTTGCCGTACAATGCGACGACGTTCAGGGGCCTCTCAAATGGCGGGTATGGGCCCGATTCGCTGCGCCAACAAACTGATTTGAACTGAATCGAACCCGATCAGCTTGTGTAGAAGGCTGATCGTGACGCGATAGGAACAAGCGAGTCGGCGGTCTGGCGATACGTTTCGTCCTACGGGCTCGCTTAACCCAAAGCGTCTTTTTCCTCAAGGATCACGCCATGCGTGTTTTCATGCTCGGCTGGGAGTTCCCGCCGTTTATCTCCGGCGGTTTAGGTACCGCGTGTTACGGCCTGACCAAGGCGATGAGCCGGCGCGGCATTGATGTCACATTCGTGTTGCCGAAAACGGTCGACAGTGAATACACCTCCCACGTCAAACTCCTTTCCCCGCAAGCGGTCAAAGCCGCGTGGGGCGATCGCAGTCCGGAGAGCGTTGCCAGTACGTACAAACTCGAATCCAACGGTTCGGCCAAAGCGATGGGTGAGAACCTCGGCATGGGTGAAGGCCCGGACGTCGGACCCAACGCCGCGATCGACGCCGGCGAATTCAAAAACGTCACTTTCAAAGCCGTGCCCGCGAAGATGATCAGCCCGTATCAATCCGCCGGCGGACAAATTCACGGCATGACCGCCGGCGGTGGTTCGCCCCGCGACCCGCGCGGTATCGGTTACGACGAAACAACCGACCCCAACTCGCCGATCAGCGTGCTCCGCGGCGGCGCCGGACGCATCGGCGGACCAGCCGGTATCGACTACTGCGGCGACCTGATCACCGAGGCGCGGCGGTACGCAGGCCTGTGTGTCGATCTCGCCCGTGCTGCCGACTTCGACGTCATCCACGCCCACGACTGGCTGACCTACCCCGCCGGTCTCGCCGTCGCCGCCGCGACGGGCAAGCCCCTGGTTGTTCACGTCCACTCGACCGAGTTCGACCGCGCCGGCGACAACATCCACAAGACCGTCTATGAAATCGAACGCCGCGGCATGATGGGCGCCATGAAGGTTGTCTGCGTCTCCTACCTCACCGCCTCGATTGTGCAGCATCGCTATGGCGTCGACCCGTCACGCATTGAAGTCGTTTACAACGGCATCGAAAACAACGGACCGATGACCGACAACGCCAGCCGGGCGATGATCAACAAGGGTGACAAAGTCGTGCTCTACCTCGGCCGCGTCACCATGCAGAAGGGCCCGGAGTATTTCGTCAAAGCGGCGAAGCGCGTGTTGGAGAAGGACGACAAGGTGAAGTTTGTCATGGCCGGCAGCGGTGACAAGATCAAGGAGATCATCGAACTCGCCGCGCAAGAAGGGATAGGGCACAAGGTGCTCTTCACCGGTTTCCTGCGCGGCAAAGACGTCGAACGTGTATTCAAAATGGCGGACGTCTATGTCATGCCGTCGGTCAGTGAACCGTTCGGCATCGCCCCGCTTGAAGCGATCAGCCACGACGTGCCGGTGATCATCTCCAAGCAGTCCGGCGTCTCCGAAGTGCTGCAACACGCGTTGAAAGTCGACTTCTGGGACACGGACGAAATGGCGAACAAGATCATCGCCGTGCTGCGGCACCCGCCCCTCAGCGCCACCCTTCGCGAACACGCCGACCTCGAAGTTCGGCAACTCACCTGGGACGGCGCCGCCGGCCGGTGCGAACAGATTTATCACGGTGCGATGGATTTGATGCCGGTGTGAAGACCACATAGCCCCGGCATGCCGGGGGAAACACGATGCGTGTTTCCAAACATGCATCGCCACCCGATTCGCGCCCGTGTCGAAATCAACCGGATCGGTGATCGTGCATTACGATTTGATCTGCCATGCCGCAGCCTCACGAATCAGCCGATCCGCACCCCGACGATCCGCCGCCCCCGGACGCCGCGTGGGAGGCCATGGTGCGTGACGAGCCGGCGATCGCTGAGTTCGCCAATGAAACCGAACGGCCGTACTACTGTGTCCAGTGCGGCTACCAGTTGACGGGCATCGCGTCTGACGCGTGCCCGGAATGCGGCGCCGAGATCGACTACGAAGATGACAACTGCGTCACCCTCGATCCGCCCGGCTTTGTCGACAGCGATACCTACAAGCAAATCGAATCCACCGGGGCGTGGTTTTTCAAGTGCATCGTCATTGGATTGGTGCTCATCATCGTCGCCGCATTTTTTGCCGCCCTCTTCCATGCGTGCGGTACGTTTGATCGATTCACCGCGTAGTAAACCAAAGTGGCATGAACTGCTATTGAGGTATTTCTGGAATTGATAAGAGGGACATTGGCCGCCCTGTGTTGAAATGGTCAACCCAAATCACATCCGCGTTCATCTGTGGCTAATTGTTCACTGGTGTCAACGTCACCTGCCTCAAATCCATCACTGCCACCTTTGCTTTCTTCACCGGCTTGACCATGCAACGGTACGTGCCCGGTTTGTCGATCTTGACCGTACCGATGTCCATCGGTTTGAAGTTCTGCCAGTGGCCGGTGTCGATGACGGTGTGTTTCATGGTCTGCCCGGCGATGGTGAACGCGGCGACGCTGCCGCCGTTGTTTTTGCCACAGCCTTGGAGAATCTGCACGTTGAACGTGCCCGGTTTGGTGACTTTGAAATCCCAGTAGCACCAATCATTTTCGTTCGCCCAGAAGCCGACGGTGCGTTTCTTTTCGATCGGCTCCCAGCGCAACTTCACACCCTGAATAGTGACATCGCCTGCGTACAGCACGATCGATCCGTCGTCTTTTTGCACAGGTGTTTTCCCTTCGCAAGCGGGCACGAATGTGACGGCTTTGAGGTTCATCACGGCTGCGCCAGTCTTCTTCGTGCACTTGACATTGATCGTCTGCTTGCCGGCTTTCGCCATGTAGATCCGGCCGACCTTGATCGTGCGATACACGTACCAACTGCCGGTTGATGACAGTTCAGCGCCCAGTTTCTTGTCCGCGAGTTCGAGGTTGACAGTCGTCCCGTCGCCGCCGGCTGCGGAGTAGGTCAGGTACGCGTCGTACATGCCCCACCGCGACGCGTTGTAGTTCCATGAGACGTAATCTTTTTCGTTCGACCAGAACCCAATGCGATGGCTGCCAGGATGGGTTTCGAGTTTGGCCTGCTTGCCGACGACTTTGGCGTCGAGGGCCGAGAGCGAGATCAGACCGTCACTGCGTTGCGTCGTGTTTTCCGCGGTTTCGAGGACGAGATTCAACGGATGGGTCTTGCGCAGTGCGGCCGGCACGTGCAGTTTGATCTCCGTCGCGTCGGTGTTGAAACTGAGCGTGATGCCCGTGGGTTCGTGTGAGTCCGCCAATCGCACGCGCGTGATGTTGGGAATCAGTTTCTGTTTCGATGACCGAAGCAGCAGCACGCCGTCATCCGGCATCTTGTTGACCACCGCCACCATCTGGCCATCATGGTTCGGCCAATAGAGCGCGCCCCATCCGTGCAACATCGGTTGAGCATCACCCACTGCAAACACCTGACAGGGCAACTGACTGAACACGGCCATGGAGAAAAGAAGAATGGTTTTCATGGTTGTAGTATATGGGGGTTGGTGACCCAGGCGTGATTCCGGGAGTTGCATGTCCGATCCACATGAACAACTGATGCAAGGCAGACGTCGCAGCGCAATGATTGCATTGTTATTGCTCGTTCCGGCACCATCGATTGGCGCGGCGATGGCGACCATGATTGCGCCGGGTTCGGTGGGGCAGGGGATTCTGTTTGCCAGCAAAGTGTGGACAATTGTTTTGCCGGCGGCGTGGTGGGTGCTGGTGGATCGGCAGCGGATCTGCATTCCGCGGCCGCGCCTGGCCGGGATGGGTCTTGCGCTGTTAAGCGGCTTGTTGATCACAATCGCGATCCTCGGCGCATATTGGCTTCTTGCCCGGCACTGGATCGATGTCGACGCTGCCAAAGCACAGGTCGCCGCCGCCGGCTTTGGGACCAAGGCGAGCTACATCGGCATCGCGATCTACATCTGCACGGCCAATTCGTTGCTGGAAGAATACGTCTGGCGATGGTTCGTTTTCCGTAAATGCGAAACCGTCTGGGGTGGGAAGATCGCGGTGGTCATGTCGGCCGCGTTCTTCATGTTGCATCACATTTGGCCGCTGATCGCCTACTTCGACTGGCGGGTGATGG
This sequence comes from Phycisphaeraceae bacterium, assembly GCA_028281215.1. GTDB lineage: Bacteria > Planctomycetota > Phycisphaerae > Phycisphaerales > Phycisphaeraceae > JANQKH01. The sequence continues at coordinate 6,006 of JANQKH010000864.1, forward strand.
TGCTGGCGAACGTCGGCATCTTCATTGGCGGCGCGACATGGTCGTGGTTCTACCTGAAGTATCGCTCCATCTGGCCCGGCTACGTCAGCCACCTGATCGGCGACATCGCCGTGCTCGGGTTGGGTTGGGTGATTCTGTTTGGGTAGGGTCTGGAGCAACCTGCAGCAATAATCGCTTCCTCCGCGTCTTTGCGCCCTGGCACGAGCCCCCAGACCCCCGAATCGCCATCCTTCCAGCCTTTGAACGCCAGAAACGGCTGCGCGGGTATCTCAATATTAGTTCATTTGATATTTCACTGACTTTGACATTAGAAATACTAATGTTACGATAGCCCGACCATGCAGACGTTGCGGCTATTTTGCGACGTCGCCCTTCATCGCAGTTTTTCCGAAGCAGCACAGTTGCACGGGATCAGCCAATCGGCTGCCAGTCAGCGTGTGCATCAACTGGAAGAGCAGCTTGGGGTGACGCTGATTGACCGCTCGGTTCGGCCGCTGGCGCTGACCGATGCGGGCAAGGTGCTGATGCGCGAGGGGCGTGACATCGTGCAGCGGTATGATGCCCTGATTCAGAAGTTGTCGCAGGCCGACGGGCGGGTGCGGGGTGAGGTCGTGGTCGATGCGATTTACTCCGCCGGCATTGATCTGCTGGTGAATCTGAAAGAAGAGTTTGAATCGGTGCATCCGGGCATTCGGTTGCGGGTGGACTACAAGCGGCCGGAACAGGTCCACGATCAGGTGCGAACGGGGCAATGTGATCTGGGAATCGTTTCCTATCCGCATCGATGGAAGGACGTGTCCGTCGTTCCGTTGCGGGATGAGCGGATGAGCGTGGTGTGTTCGCCGCGGCATGCGCTGGCGGGCGGTGCGGTGATTCACGCTCGGGAACTGTCGAACCATTCGATGGTGACGTTCGAGTCGGGTTTGCCCGTTGGGCGCGCGATTCGGCGGTACCTCAAGGAGCACGGCTCGTCACCAACGATCACCAACATGTTCGACAACATCGACACGATCAAGCATGCCGTGTCGGTGACGGATGATCTGACGATTCTGCCAACGCGCACAGTGAAGCGCGAGGTGGAATCCGGCACGTTGGCGTCGATTCAACTTGAGCCCGAACTGACCCGCCCGATGGGCGTAATCGGTCCGAAGCGTTCGCGGTCCAACGGCAAGAGTTTGTCGCCGGCGGCGCAGGCGTTTGTGGAGTTTTTGGTTGAGTTCCTAGCCCCGCTCTCCCCGGGGGAGGGGTTGGGGGCGGGTGAAAAGCAAAAGGCAATACAGGCTTGATCCTGTGGAAACAGATGACGACACGCCGCGCGACGACAGAGCAAACCTGCCGCGCGGGCTGGAGACTAGACATGACAAAGGTTCCTACCCAAGACGAATACGTGCGCGATCCCATGCTGCGTCCCACGCCGCACGGGCTGTTTGATCCGTCGCTCGAAAAAGACAACTGTGGCGTCGGTTTTGTCGCGCACATCAAAGGACAGCGGTCGCATCAGATCGTGCTTGACGCCAACATTGTGCTCAACAACATGAATCACCGCGGCGCGTGTGGTTGCGAAGCGAACACCGGCGACGGCGCGGGTATTCTCACCGCGCTACCTTACGAGTTCATCGCCAAGGTCGCGAAGCAGGATCTGGGCAAGGAACTGCCGGAGCCGGGCAAATTTGCCGCTGGTTTGGTGTTTCTTCCGCAAGACGACGGCGAGCGCGCGGCGATGAAACAAATCGTTGAGCAATACATCGCTGAGCAGGGCCAAACGGTGGTTGGTTGGCGCGATGTGCCGCAGGAAACGGACAAGGCCGACATTGGCCCAACCGCCCGCGCGTGTGAGCCGAACATCGAAATGCTTATCGTTGAAGCGGTCGACGGTATCGAAGGGGATACGTTTGAGCGCCAACTCTACCTCGCCCGCAAGCGCGCCAGCAATGAAATCCGTAGCGATGAAACCCGGTTCAAGTACGCAAAAATCTTTTACGTCTGCTCGTTATCGACCAAGGTCATCATTTACAAAGGCATGCTCACACCCGAACAGGTTCTGCCTTATTTCCCCGACCTGACCGACCCGGATTACACGACCCACCTGGCGATGGTGCACTCGCGCTTCAGCACGAACACGTTCCCGTCGTGGGACCGAGCCCAGCCGTTCCGCTTCATGAGTCACAACGGTGAAATCAACACCGTCAAGGGCAACAACAACTGGATGTTCGCCCGGCAGGGTGTCGTCAACAGCGATCTGTTCGGCGATGGCATCAAGAAACT
>JANQKH010000874.1 GCA_028281215.1 Phycisphaeraceae bacterium
CTCGGCGGCGAAATTCGCAATGTCAACGGCATGGAACAGCGCGTGCGCGAGGCCGCACGTCTCGGGTTCAGTCATGTCATAGCCCCACCTGTGTCGATGAAAACACCAGAGGGCTGTCAGATGATCACAGTCAACCGGCTCGATCGGGCCCTCGAACTGCTCAGTTGAACGGCGAAAGTGATGGGCAAGATGTTTCGGAGACGGCTGACCCTTGGCGCGACCGCGTGGCTTTTCGCTGCGCTGCCGTTGCTGTCATTTCTGCTTTTGCCGGCATCGAACGTGCAAGGCGAGGAGAACCCGCGCTGGGCCGACGACGCCGACCGTCGCATCGAACAGTTGCGCAAAGGTCGGCTACGCGTGCTGGTGCTCAATCGCCGAGGCACACCCGTGCCGCGCTGCGAAGTAACGGTCAGCATGCAACGACACACTTTTCCGTTCGGCATGCGGCTCAGTCGCGAGGCGATTGCCAAGTCACCCAGCCTCGATCAGCACAAGGTCACTCCCGTCTGGCGAGCGTTCAACACGCTGGCCATGGACGCGGTGACTTCGTGGCCGAACACGCAACCGAAACGCGAGCAATGGGACTTCAAGCACGTCGACGGTTTCGTCGATTGGGCAAAGCGAAGGAAAATGAACGCAACATGGGGCAGCCTGATCAGCGCGGATCGCGGGCGTTTGCCGGCATGGGCGGCTGAGCTGTCACCGGCAGAGTTGCGGCGCGCCATTGTGCAATACCGCCAACGTGTTTTCGATCGCTATGAAGACAAGGTCACACACATCGACGTGCTCACGCATACGCTGGATCACCGGTACATCACCCAACAACTGGGCGTCGCAATGGCGCGCGATCTGTATCACACCACCGACCAGCGGAACGTACACGCGATTGCGGCATTCGACAACGCCTTCCGCGCGGACCGGTTGACTGCCATGGTCCGGCGCATCACGAAAATGCGAGAGCAGTTCATTCCGTTTGACAGCGTAGCCGTCGGCGTCACGTTTCGCGATTCGGTCAACCCGCACCAGATGTTGCGGTCACTCAAAGTGATGGGCAACCTGAAACTCAACCTCGCCATCAAAAACCTGCAAGTGGGCGGTGAGGGCGACCTCGACGCGGCGCAGAACCTTGAGAAAGTGTTGCGCGCCTTGTTCGCCGACCCGCATGTCAAAAGCATCACCATGGCGGGTGTGTTCCCGGATGAACTGGAAGTGCCGGCCGCGGCGTTGATTGATCAGGATGGTGAACCCACCGCTGCGGGTATGGTATTCGACCAGATGGTCACCAATCTCTGGTGGACGCAGGTCAACGAAAAAGCGGACGGCCTGGGTAACCTGCGCGTGCGCGTCTTCGCCGGCGAACACCGCGTGTCCGCCAAATTGCCCACCGGTGAAGTGATCGAATCCACCATGTACATCAAGCCCGGCAACGACGAACAGTTGATTGTGTTGCAACCCACACGTGCCGACAAACCCGTGGAACAAATGCTGACCGAGGTCGAGACCGATTGAAGCGCCAGTGATCAGCGACAAATGCGATGAATCCCACCGGGGCGTCGAGCTTGATGCCTCAATCGATAATCGTGTGCGGTCTGACGCCTCGACAGCCTATGATCGCACACAGTCGGCCGGTGCGTCCCTGATCTCTTCGGTGGCTGAAAAACTCTGCTTCATCGCGAAATGTACAGCGATCCGTTCGGTCTATCCGCTCGGTCGTCAACCCGGCGCGCACCAACTGAATCGAAACCGCCAATGGCAAGTCAACATGCGGTCGTGGACTTCGATCCTCGACTGCTTCGGCGAGATTTGCTTCGGCAAACGCCTGCGCGACTTCGATTCCCACTTCAAAATGCTCCACGCTGATGCACGGACCAATCGCAGCGAGGAGATTTGCTGAATCGAGGTTGGCGTGCGTGCACATACGCTTGATCGCTTTCACAACCGCGCCGTCGACCACGCCGCGCCAGCCTGCATGCACCGCAGCGACGCAGGAGCCCGCTTCATCGGCGAGCAAGATGGGCACACAGTCCGCAACCCGCACAGCGACGAGCCCGTCCGGGGCTGAAGTGATGATCGCGTCCGCCTTAGCCACGACGCGAGGCGAATGCGATCGAACAACCGTCAGATCATCTGGCACAACGACACTTGCCGAGCCGTGAACCTGCCATATGCAGGACACAGGTAGATGCTCACAACCGATCGCAGCCGTAAGACGAGCCATGTTTGACCGGACGTGGTCGTACGTATCAACCGGCGCGAGATTCATTGGTGGCTGCGGTTCATCGCCGGTTTTCAGATGCGACACATCCGGGTCCGCCGGATGTAAATTCATGCTGCCAAATGGTTTAGGGCTCACTCCGCCCAACCGGGTGCTGAAGGCATGAACCACCCCCGCCGATGCCAACAAGGCCGACCGATAGAAGACCACCTGATCCGGGGACTCAATACGCTCAAGCATTCACCACCACACAAACTGGGGTTTTCTACCCATTGGCACCCATCGGTTGTGGACAACTTGTTGAACAAACGTGGTTCGGCTCCATCACATACGGGTTATCCACCATCAGACTGACTCATCCTCTGAAAACAACTCCAGCGTCCGACAATCCGATTCAGACATAAGTCATTTATAAACAATAAATTAAGATGAGTGCATTTGGAATGTGCGATCCGATTCACTAAAAAACAGCTCTTTCACAATCAACCGCGTCGGGGATCGGTTTCCATGCCACCTTGATTGTGGATAATCGCGGGATTCACAATCCGATAACCTGACTTAAACGCTAGATTTATAACTCCACGGTCACTGATTGGCTCAGAAGCGGCCATCCTAGTCCAATTCGCCAATCCATGTGCCCTATACCGTGGTCGGCTTGCTGAGTCACTAAACATTGGATCACACGTAGTCGCGAAGGAGGAGTGGACGGAGGATCAGAGCACGGAAGAAATTGATAACGAAACCAAGAAGGGACAGAAGAGGAAGAAGAAGGTACTGAATCGGAGATAGCTATTCCTCGTTGCCCGGCTTTTTCATCACTATTTAAATGCCCGCATATGGCGGAACATAGACCAACTCACGCCATCTTCACGACTTCGCGCCTTGGCGTGATCCAATACTCCAGTTCACACACGCAATCGGGCGACTATTCTGTCTAGCAGGAGCAAGCATCGTGATAGACGTCATGGATGACACGCCTTCCCAACCTATCGTGATCTTTGCCGGCGGGGGCACAGGTGGGCATATTTATCCCAACCTGGCGATCTGCGAACGATTGATCGAGCGCGGATTTGAAGGCACCGCCCGGTTTGTGGTTTCCAGTCGAGCCATCGATGCGCGGATTCTCGGGCAGGTGGATCAGACAGACAATCTTGTTGCGTTGCCCGTGCGCCCATTCAATACGCGACCGTGGCGCTGGCCCGGTTTTTTGAGTGCGTGGCATCGCAGCAAACGCGCGCTGCGCACGTCGCCGCTGCTTTCAGGTTCCATCGCGGCAATCGTCACAACCGGCGGATTTGTCAGCGGGCCGGCGATGGTCTTCGGTGCTCGGCTTGGGATTCCCACCGTCATGGTCAACCTTGATGCCGTGCCGGGCATCGCCAACCGGCGCATGGTCCGCCATGCCTCGAAGGTGTTCTCGGTTTACAAGCACGCCGCCCTGCCGACCGCTTCACCGATCGGCCTGCCGTTGCGTCGATCGGCGGTGAGCCACGAAACCGAACAGGACGCCCGGCGGTTGCTCGGCCTCGACCCGGATCGTCACACGTTGATGATCACCGGCGGCAGTCAGGGCGCGGCTTCGGTCAACCAGAGCGTGCAATCCTGGGTGGCGCGGGACGACGTTTGCACCGCGCTCCAGCATTGGCAGGTGCTTCACATCTGCGGCGAACAAAAGGCAGCGCATCTTGAATCTACCTACAAACAGTTGAACATCCCGGCGACCATTTTGCCTTACTGCCACACGATGGGTCTGGCTTGGCGGGCGGCCACACTGGCGATCAGCCGATCCGGCGCGGGCAGCGTCGGCGAAGCGTGGACCAACGCGACGCCCACCGTTTTTCTGCCGTTCCCCCATCACAAGGACAACCACCAGCGCCTCAACGCCGACCCCCTCTGCGACACCGGCGGCGCGCTGCTGCTCACCGACCTGATCGATCCAGACCAAAATGCTGACCAACTGAACCAACACGTGCTGCCATTGCTTCAATCGCCTGAGCAACTGAGCGCGATGAAGGAAACACTGCTCGCCACCCAACCGCCGGACGGCGCGGATGAAGTGGCCGAGTGGGTGATGGAGCAGTTGGGGTAGCGATCAATCCAGTGGTTGTGCTATTGACAGCTTGATGCCAGCGGCACCGCCGATTACCCCTATTTCAGTAAAGCTGTTCATTTGTGAGGCCCAATCGCCAGCTTTATAATGGGGTCAACTCACTGACGAGTCGGATTGACCTCATGCCCACCGCGTCCACTTCGCAGCCTTCTGTAACCCCCGCCATGCCTGATCCACAACCCTCAAACCCATCGGCCAGCGCGGCTGACTTTGAGGCATCGGTTCAGCGACAGCGGTCGGCGGTCGAATCGTACTTGGCGGCGTTCATCGCCGGACGGTCACTTCCGGAAAACCTTCGCGCGGCCACCGAATACGCCCTGCTTGGCGGCGGCAAACGATTGCGGCCCCTCCTCGTACTGCGCGCCTGCACAGCGGTGACCGGCGAAGAAGACCTGAACGGTCAAACCGAGGCGGGCAAAGCCGCGATGGCGGCAGCCGGCGCCATTGAGCTAATTCACTGTTTCAGCCTGGTGCATGACGACCTGCCGGCGATGGACGATGACGACCTGCGCCGCGGTCGACCCACGTTGCACAAACAAACCAATGAAGCAATGGCGATCCTCGCCGGCGATCTGATGACCGGTCTGGCGTTTGAGTTGATCACCACCTCGCTAACAACGGAGCAGGCTGGGCCGGCCGGTCGCCTCTGCCTCGAACTAGCACAGGCAACCAATGACATGATCGCCGGCCAGGTATACGACACGTTGCCTGATTTCGATGCAGAGTTGTCGGAACTGGATCGCCTGAAGACGATTCACCGCAACAAGACCGGCGCTTTGATCCGGTGCAGTTGCCGGATGGGTGGGATCGCCGGAGGCGCCGACACGGAAAAGATCGATGCGTTGACCCGCTACGGCGAGGCGATCGGCCTGATGTTTCAGGTTGTGGACGATATTCTCGACGTGACACAGACGACAGAACACCTGGGCAAGACGGCCGGCAAGGACGAGGCCCAAGGTAAGTTGACCTATCCGAGCCTGATCGGACTGGACGCCAGCCGGGCGGAAGTCGAACGTTTGTATCATCAAGCATATGATGCCCTTACCGCTTTCGGCGACGATGCCGAAGGCTTGCGCCAGTTGTGCGATTATCTGGCGAAAAGGACCAATTGACCGTCCGGTCGGGTTCACGCTCGACGGGACAAAGAACCGAAAGAACTGGCATGCCCGCCCGCTGCTGCAAAAACCGCAAATCGCGTGGCCGCGCTCACCGCGTCAAGGGCACCGCTGCCAGATGGATTCGAACCAAGACCCACCGCTGAGCCGTAAGGTTTCCCGGTGGAGGCATGAAAGGCGAGCCGCAATGGCCAATCCGTTGCTCCCCCATATCCAAACCCCTGCCGACCTGAAGGAATTGAAGGTCGAGCAACTGCCCCAACTCGCTGAAGAGATTCGCCACGCGATCTGCGATCAGGTCTCGCAGACCGGCGGTCACCTCGCACCCAATCTCGGGGTGGTCGAACTGACCATCGCCCTGCATTACGTCTTCGATTTCGGCGCGGAGCAGGACCATTTGTTGTTCGACGTCGGCCATCAATGCTATCCCCACAAACTGCTGACCGGCCGCCAGCACCTGCTGCCAAAGTTGCGGCAGAAAGGCGGACTGGCCGGCTTCCCCGAACCGAGTGAATCGGAGTATGACCTGTTCAGCGTCGGCCATGCCGGCACGGCGATTTCCACCGCAGTGGGCATGGCGCGCGGCGATGCGTTGCAGGGCCGCAACGATCGGCGCTCGGTTGCGCTGATCGGCGATGCGTCCATCGTGAACGGCGTGGCAATGGAAGGGCTCAACAATGCCGGCACGCTCCGCCGGCAGTTCCTCGTCGTGCTCAACGATAACGGCATGTCGATCGCCAAGCCGCAAGGCGCTGTCGCGCAGCACCTTGATCGTGTGCGTGTCAGTTCCACTTTCAACGATGTGAAAAAGAAAGCCAAAGAGGTGATCAAACACCTTCCAGGTCATTCCATCGTGGAAGAGCTTTATCACCGCGGCACGGAAATGATGAAAGCGGCGGTCTACAAAGGCCACTTCTTTGAACAGTTCGGCCTGCTGTGCATTGGGCCGATCGATGGTCACGACCTGGCCGGCCTGATTCGCATGCTCAACGAAATCAAGGATTTTGAGCACCCCGTGCTGCTGCATTGCAAAACCGTCAAAGGCAAAGGCTTTGAGTTCACCGAAGGTGATGCGACGACCTTCCATTCGCCCAAACCGTTTACCGTCGAAGGTTGCCGCGTGGAATTGAAATCGAGCGGCCGATCGTTTACGTCCGCCTACGCCGACGCGATGATCGACGTGATGGAACGCG
>JANQKH010000912.1 GCA_028281215.1 Phycisphaeraceae bacterium
CGGCACCGACCCCAAGCATGTCAGTCTCTGCCTCGACGCCCACTGGATTTACCGCGGCGCCGGTGACTCGTCAGTCGCGTTGTTCGACATCATCCGTCACTACGGCAAACGCATCGTCGAACTGCACCTTCGCCAATCCCGCAAAGGCGTCTGGACCGAAACCCTCGCCGACGGCGATATCGACTACCGCAAGCTGGTCAAGTACCTCAACGAACACAACCTCAAACCGCACGTCGTGCTCGAACAGGCGGTTGAAAAAGGCTCACCGAAAACAATGGACGCGGTCGCGGCCCATAAAAAATCTCTGGCGTACGCGAAGGATGTGTTTGGCTCGTTGGCGTGAGGCTTCTTAGTTAATCTCAACCCCGCCTGGGCCGCGCCGCCCAGTGCAGTTTTCTCGCCAGCAGTTTCCAGTAGTTCAGATCCGGATTGTGCACCAATGTGAATCGGCTTTCGCTGCCGCGGATTCGGACCTGATCACCTTCCTGAATCGGTGTCGATCGCTGGCCGTCGATCACCAGGGTCGTGCCTTCGTTGGCGCGGTTGATGCGCAGGAGAATGTCGGTGACCGAGTCGGAAATGATGGGCCGAAAGGCGAGGCTCTGCGGGCACAACGGTGTGATGCACACCGCATCCACTGTCGGGCTGACAATTGGTCCCCCCGCGGCAAGGTTGTATGCCGTCGAACCGGAGGGCGTGGAAACAATCACACCATCGGAGGCAAACCACGTCGAATAGTTGCGGCCTTCCCTGGGATCGATGATCAGTTCCAGCTCGATCATGCGGTATGGCGGCCCGGCGGTGAGCACGGCGTCGTTTACCGCAATGCATTCAAAGTGCGGATTGTCGTGGTGCGAGGCGCCTGTGCCTTGACGATGGATGACCGAAACGTCGAGCAGCAATCGCTGACTGGTGCGCGCGGTGCCGTCGGCGATGGAGGACCAGTGCGTTTTCAGTTCGTCCATGCTGAACTCAGCCAGAAATCCGAGTTTGCCGAAGTTCACGCCGACCAACGGGACACCGCGCTCCGCCAGCGATCGCGCTTGGGCGAGTAACGTCCCGTCGCCGCCGAGCACGATGGCGAGGTCCGCATCCGGCATGTTCGCGGCGTGTTGCGGGGACATCGACAGACTTTCCATTTCCGCGACCACTTCGGCGCGTTCATCGAGCCACGGCCGAAAGTCTTCCAACGCTTCACTAACGTGGGCTTTGGTGTGGTTGGCCAGAATCACCACGCGCGGCCGCGCCGGTGAATCAGGCGGAGAAGATGGAGCATTGTCCGGCACGGGTGAAGTGTAGCAGCTTCGTGCTCGAATCACGCCAACGCCCACTTCATCTGCCGCAGCACCGCTTTCGCATTGCCTTTGATCACTTCATACCACACCGTTAGCAGCGACCCATCTTTCAACTGCACGGTCGTTGGATAACCAAGATCGCTGGTGATGCCTTCGCCGTAGATGACCATCGCTTGCGACCACGTTTTCCCTTCGTCCTCGCTGAGCCTCGCCTGGCAACCGAGCGGCTTACGTCGGTGGCCGTAGGTCATGAGCAGGCGGTTGTCGCGCAGGCGAAGCAGGTGTGACGGCAAACCCCATACGCCGATCGCGTAGGGCGTCGCCCATGTCTTGCCGCCGTCGACAGAATGCGTTTGCAATGTTTCGCGCTGGTTGGCTTTGTTGTGATTGCGAATCTGCGCGACGAGTTTGCCGCTGGTGCATTCAATCATGTGCAGTTCATGGTAGTTGCGATGGTTGTCACCCTTGCGGGTGGGAATGGTCGCCAGCCACCGCCAGGTTTGCCCGTCGTCCTTCGACTCGGTGACGCCAATGCGGTTGTCGCCATGCCACAGTTCTTTGCCGGCGTAGAGCACACGACCGTCGCTGATCGGCACCGGGCCGTGCGGACTGTTGACCGGACAGCGCTGCCGCGCGGACCAGTTGACGCCGCCGTCCGTCGAGCGAATGACCCAGCAGCCGAGTTCGGCTTTGCGCTGTTCAGCCGTGGTGCGACGCTGCACCGCCTGCCAGCGCAGGTCGTTTTTCTTCCCGCCTTTGAGCGCGCCTTCGTATGCGAGCGAAGTGAACGTCGTCACCAGCAGTGAGCCGTTGGCGGTTTCGACCACGCCGGCGTCACGGTCGTCGATCGCTCCGTCGATCAGCACGCGCGGGAAGGACCAGGTCTTGCCCTCGTCGGTCGACCGCATCATCTCCACCCAACCAAACGGACAAACATGCGACTCCCGACCGCCGGAGCAGACGACCAGCAGTTCGCCGTTCTTCCGTTGTGCCAGGGTCGGCCAACCGTGGTAAAGATGCGGCCGCTGGCTGATGGTGCGGGCGGCGTCCGGTTTGAACTTCGGCGCCGCGTCAGCGCGAAGCGATTGCGAAAACACCAACGGCGAAAACCCCGTGGCGACAAGCAGCGAACGGCGTGTAATGCGGGTGGACATGATGCCTCCTTTCAACGTCAGTCTACCGGCTGACCCGCCACCGCCGGAATTGCGCAAACTTCCCTGCCGCCCACGTGTCATCCATGGAACGGCGACAACCCGCCGCGTTACAGAACTGTTCCATGGCCATGCCCGTCTCAACCTATAATGAATGGCCTCATCCGCGGAGTTTTTGACATGATTCAATTTGGACGATTGATTCGCCTCGCCGCCGTCACGCTGGTGTTAGCGATCGGTGTCGGCCTGGTTTCGATTTCGACCTTAGCCGCCCGCGCCGACGACGCCATCTCGGCTGCCGAACTTGAAATGATCAAGGCCGTCGAGCAGGCCCGCATCCACGCGGTCAACAAGGTCTACCACACCGTCGTCTGCATCTACGGCATGAGTCGGCAGGGTGGTGGCAGCGGGGTGATCTATGACCCCGAAGGCTACGCGCTGACCAACTACCACGTCGTCGCCGGCGCGGGCAAGGAAGGCTGGGGCGGCCTTGCGGATGGCAAACTGTACAAATGGAAACTCGTCGGCATCGATCCCGGCGGCGACCTCGCCATCATCAAGCTCGAAGGCAAAAAGAAGTGGCCCTACGCCGCGCTCGGTGATTCCGACAAGGTGCGCATCGGCGACTTCGTCATGGCGATGGGCAATCCGTTTGTGCTCGCCGAAGATCAACGACCGACGGTCACGCTCGGTGTCGTGTCTGGCACCAAACGCTTCCAGCCCGGGACCGGCGCCAACGGCAAGATGCTTGAGTACGGCAACTGCATTCAGATCGACTCGAGCATCAATCCCGGAAACTCCGGTGGGCCGTTGTTTAATATGCAGGGCGAAGTGATCGGCATCAACGGCCGCGGTTCGTTTGAAGAACGCGGCCGCGTGAACGTCGGTGTCGGTTACGCCATCAGCGTCAACCAATGCAAACTGTTCATTCCCGATTTGCTGTCGACCAAAACCTCGCGACACGGCACGCTCGAAGCGGTGTTCGCAAGGCGCGGTGAAAGGGAAGTCGTCTGTGAATCGATCAATCTCGATTCGCCCATCGCCAAAGCCGGACTGAAACTCGGCGATCAACTGCTCGAGTTCGACGGCCAACCGATCACCGCGACGCACCAGTTCACCAACCTGATTGCGACAATGCCGGCCGACTATCCGGTTGAAGTCGTCTGGGACAACGACGGTAAACGCAAGAGTGCCTGGGTTCGACTCTCGTCGATTTCATATCCCAAACCGCGAGCCCGGCCGCAACCGCGTCCGCAGCCTCAACCCCAGCCTAAACCTGGCGACGGTAAAGACGGCAAGCAGCCCCCCAGGCCCCGGCCGGTACCCGTGCCGCGAGGTGGCTTGAAAGTTGAGTTCGGCAAGATCAGCAACGAGAAGTTGAACAAAACCGAGGCGCTGCGTGTATTCCGCAAGTGGTATGAATTCCAAGGCGGCGACGCGTTGCAAAAAATCAAGGGCGTCGAAGGGCGCGGCAAAGTAATCATCGATGGAAAGACGGTCGCCGAAGTGCGCGCGGTTTCCGATTCGACCGGCCGGTTCCGGTTTGAAACGCGGTTGCCCGCGCCGAACGCGGAGTTCACGCTATCCAACGTGTTCGACGGCAAGCAGTTGTTTGTGCAGGGCGAAGATGGGCCGATGCTGCTCAAGGAAAACGCCGCACTCGCACACGAAACCGTCGCCGGTATTCGCCTGTCGACCATCCTGGCAAGCCCGAATCCCGAAAAGCATTTGCCGTTGATCCGGCATCAGGGCGTTGGCCGTGCGCAAGGTGTGCCCTGCCATCGGATTCTCGTGGAAGACAAACACGCGCAGCGGTTCATCCTCTGGTTCACGGAACTGAATCAGAACGATCGTTTTGAAACGCGGTTGGTGAAAGTGACCAAAGCTGACGCGGAAAACAACCCCGTCGACGATGCGGTGATCCACATGGATTACAAACAGGTTGGCGGTATCCGACTCGCTTCCAAATCGGCGATGGTGAATGGCATCGCCGAACAGGTCACCGCGAACATGGAATTTGAAGTGAAACCGTTGGATAAGTTGCCGGATGATGTGTTCAAAGTCCCACAAGTGAACGCCGGTGAATGAAAAAATGACGCATCGCCACATCGGCAGATGCGGACGATGGAAACAACTTAGCCGCGTCGCTTGCGACGTGCTCCCAACTGGACTCAAATCATGAACGGAAAGTTTCTCTTGTTTTTCCTGCTGCTCGGGATCGCTCTGGCGCCCGCGACGTTATCGGCGGATGACAAGCAGCCGCCGGTCGACGAATCCGCCAACCCCTTCGCCGATGCGATTGAGTACGCGCAGAAGCGCACGGTGAAACTGTACGGCGGCGGCATCGGTCGTGAACACGGTTACGCCTCCGGTATTGTCGTCTCCGACGAAGGGCACATCCTTGTCGCGCACGGCATCTACGTCAGCAGCATCCGGCTTCGCGTGGTGATGTACGACGGCCGCGTCTATCCCGCGGAAATTCAACGCCGCAGCGAACATTTGCAGGCGGTGTTGTTGAAGATCGACGCCAAAACGCCGGACTATTTCGAATTGTCTGACGATCCGGTCGTACAGAAAGGCGATTGGGTGCTTGGCGTGAGCAATGTCTTCAAAGTCGCCGACCGCGATGAGCAGTTGTCGGTGAACATGGGCGTGGTTTCGTTGCGAACGGAGATCGATGCGAAGAAACGCGCGCTCGACATGGACATCGCCGGCGAAGTGATTCTCATCGACGCGATCACGTCCAACCCGGGCAACCCCGGTGGCGCGCTGATGACTGCCGACGGGAAACTCGCCGGCATGATCGGCAAACTCATTCAAAGCAAAAGCACAAACACCTGGCTCAACTACGCGATCCCCAGCGACCGGCTCAAGCCGTTCGTCGAAGGTAAGAACGTGGAGGTGGTCAACAACACATCGGACGAAAAACCATTCGTCGGCGTCAAACTGTTCGTGCTGAACAAACGCTCGCCGGCCTACATTGACAAGGTGTACCCGAACACACCGGCTGCCAAAGCCGGCCTGCGTAGCGATGACCTGATCCTCGCGCTCGACGGCGAAGTCGTGCGCGACGTCAAAGACTATAAAGAGATGTTTGAAAAACTCGTCGTTGGCGAAGAGGTGACGCTGATCATCAAGCGCAAGAACGACGTGCTATCCGTCCGCCTCACCCCCGTTGCGGAGCCGAAATGATGTCAATTCGATTCTCAAAACCCAATACCGCTCGCGGCTTATCACACCTGTTCCTGATCGCCATTGTCTCCACGATCACGATCGCCCCCGCGCTTGCCGACCCTGCCAAGGGCCCCGATCCCAACCCCGATCCCTACAAGCCCGTGCCACGACCGGATGCGATTGGATTCTGGCTGTCGCCCAAAGCCTTCCGGGCCGCCAGCGCGAAGGTCATGCCGTCGGTGGTCACGATTGAAACGTACGGTGGTGTGCTCGCGCCAGGCGGACCAAAGCCGAAAACACCCGGTCGACGACCGCGCGGCCGCGGCATGCAGGGAATCAGTCGGCCCGGCGAAGGCCCGACCACCGGCTTAATCGTTTCCGAGGAAGGGCACATCCTCACCAGCACGTTCAACTTCATTCGCAAACCCAAAATCATCACCGTTGTGCTCAACGACGGTGCGCAGCACGTGGCGGAGATGCTTGGCAAAGACGGCACACGCGGTCTGGCGCTCTTGAAGATCAAGGTGCCCAACGATGAAAAACTACCTGTGCCCAACTACGCCGACTCCAGCAAACTCCGCATCGGCCAGTGGGCGATCAGCCTCGGTGTCGGACACGGCGCCGCTGACCCCGCTATGTCTACCGGCATTGTCAGCGCGAAGAACCGTATCTTCGGCAAAGCGGTTCAGACCGACGCCAACATCAGTCCCGCCAACTACGGCGGGCCGCTGCTCGATATCGAAGGCAACGTGATCGGCATTTGCGTGCCGCTTTCACCACGCGGCAGTGGTGCGGGTGCCGGCGTCGAGTGGTACAACTCCGGCATCGGCTTCGCCATCCCGATGGACAGGCTCGATCGCATCATCGCTCAGATGAAGCAAGGCAAATCGATCGAACCCGGTCGCATGGGCATCCAACCCAAGGCGGGTGGCAAGGCAGGTGCGGGGATCATCGTCGCGAAGATCATTCCCAAAAGTCCCGCCGCGACCGCCGGCATGAAGGCGAACGATGTCGTCACACACATCAACGGCGAAAAGATTCACGACATGATGCACCTGCGGCAGTTGATGGGCCGACATATCGCCGGTGACGTGCTGAAGGTGAAGTTCAAGCGAGGTGACAAGGAGATGGAAGTCGAGATGAAGCTGACCTCCGGCAAGGCCGACGTCGCCGCGCCGAAACTGCCGGAAGTGCCCGGCGGGGTCGACCTCGACAAACTGCCCAAACGCAAAGACCCGATGGAAGATCCCGACGCCGACGAAAATTCTGAGAACAAAGCTTCGGAGCCCGACGAACCCGATCCCGCCGGAACGACGCCGCAACCATGATCGTGCGGTCTGCCCATCGCGTGGTTTGGCACGGCCGTCTTGTGTTGTTCGTGGTGGTGCTGGCGATAGTCCCGTCTGCGTTGGAATGTTCGGCTGATAGAGTCGACCCGACAGCGCTGCCGGCGTATCCCAACCATCGCGACCTTTCGTTCTACATCAATCAAAGCGGCGAACGGCAATCCGTGCGTACAACAACCGACTGGCGGATGCGCCGCCAACACATTCTGCTCGGCATGCAGGCCGCGATGGGCAAACTTCCCTCGCGTAATAAGTTGCCCGCTTTGGCGATTGCGGTCACTCAACGCATGCGCGGTGATGGTTATGAACGGCAGGCTCTTTCCTTTGTCACTGAGGTCGACAAAACAGGCAAGCCGCATCGCCTGACCGCTTACCTGTACCTGCCAACCGATTTGAAACGCGGGGCGAAACGGCCGGCGATCCTCGCACTGCATCCGACTCATCGCATCGGCAAAGGCGTCGTCGACGGCCAAAGCGAACGCCCCAACCGCGCTTACGCGAAAGAACTAGCGCAGCGTGGTTACGTGGTCATCGCACCAGATTACCCCTCGTTCGGCGAACAAGCAGGTTATAACTTCACGAACGATGCCTACGTTTCCGGCACGATGAAGGGCATCGTCAATCACATGAGATGTGTCGACCTGCTTGTCGACCGCCGCGAAGTAGATACCGGCCGCATCGGTGTGATCGGCCATTCGCTCGGCGGACACAACGCGATGTTCGTCGGCGCGTTCGACGAAAGGTTGAAGGTCGTTGTTTCCAGTTGCGGCTGGACGCCGTTTCACGACTACTACGGCGGCAAGATCAAAGGTTGGACCAGTGACCGCTACATGCCCCGTCTGCGCAACATTTACAAACTCGACCCCGACCGTGTGCCGTTCGATTTTTATGAAGTTGTCGCCGCGCTGGCGCCGCGGGCATTCTTTTCCAACTCTCCGAAGCGTGATGGTAATTTCGACTATCGCGGTGTGAAAAAGGCCGAGGCCGAAGCGGCCAAAGTGTTCGCCCTGCATAAGCAACGCGAGCGTTTGCAGGTGCGGTATCCCGATGCCGGGCATGACTTTCCGCCTGCTGTGCGCCTCGAGGCGTACCGGTTCATTGACCGTGCGCTTGATTTCAAGCCGAAACGTGAAGTGATAAAAGCGAAGAATTGAGGTGTTTCACCTGTTTTGTTTACGACGCCTTTTCGCCGGCGTTTTGTCGCTTTCGCGCTGATTTAACCAGGCCTTGCAGCCGTTCGATCGACTTTTGTGTCGGGTCGATGTCGATGATGCGCTGGATGTATTGTTCAGCCATGGGCAAACGGTTGACCCTAACCTGCCACTCGGCGGCGATGGCCAGAAGGTGCACGTCCATTCGTTCGGTGTTGATCACCATTTGATCGAGAAAGTCGGCCGCCTTCTCCGGTTTGCCCAGCGCGCCCCAGGTGATCGCAATCTCACTGGCGACCGGCGGCAGCGTGTGTTCCATATCGTGCAGGTTGTTCTCAAACTCCTGCATCGCGGCGTTGGGGTCGTTCATCCTGCGCAGTACCCGTGCCCGTTTGATCACGTATTCCACCACCATGCTGCGGTTGTCCAGTTCCTGCTGAACGAAACGCATGGCTTTGTCGATCTGCTGCAACGCACGCGGCAGATCGTTCTCTTTCAAAAACAAATCGCTCATCGTCGCGTAGGCTTCGTGGTATTCCGAGTCGAGGTTCAGTGCGACCAGCAACAGTTTCAGTGCGCTGTCCAGACGATTGGTCTTAATGTGAACCTGCGCAAGGTAGACATGATGCAGCGGGTTGTCCGGATCGAGAAACTTGGCCTGCTCGTAATGTTTTTCCGTGATGTCGTATTGCCGCATCTCGTAACACATCGTGCCGGCCAAGTGATGCACCATCGGCTGACGGTCGTCTAAGTTCAGGCTGGTTTCAAACGATTCGTAGGCCCGCTCCCATTGGTAGAGTTCGATGTAGATTTTGCCCAGCAGGGTGTAGCCTTCGGGATACTTCGGATTGCGCTCGACGAACGCGCGGGTCTTCTGAAGAATGGTGTTGAACCGTTTGCTCTGTTTGGCCTGACTGAACTCCCGATCGAGGATGACCAGTTCCTGCTCGGCCGCCTCCTTGTCCCAGACCTGCCTGGCGTTTTTCTTGTTTGGCGAATCGTCGACCTGAACAAAATTGTTCCAGTAGATGTACGCGGTCGCCGCGGCCATCACCGCAAGAAGCAGGAGAATTCCGACGGTGTACGAACCCTTCGCGGCGGCGGGATGGGGCGGCGCAGGAGCGTTGGAGGGTGTTTCGGACATGTCTCAAGCGTATCGGTTCGCCGGTTGAAGGCAAATGAAAATGGATGGCACACACGGTTCCGTTGCCAATGCTCAGATAATCGTTCCAGAAAACCACGATTGGGCTTGACCAGAGCCGGCGTAGCATATATTCTTCCATCCGGATGAAGCGATGAATGCCTCCTCTTCACAATCTTCACACACCAACGGTGTTACCGGCGGATCTCCGGACACCCTCCTGCAATGGATGGACGGGTTGGCCGACCCGACCCGCCTGCGGTTGCTGCGCTTGCTGGAAGGGCACGAACTGGGCGTGGTTGACCTGTGTGATGTGTTGCAGATGCCTCAGTCGACGGTTAGCCGACATTTGAAAGTGCTTTCCGATCAGGGCTGGCTGCGATCGCGACGGCAGGGTACGGCGAACCTTTATAGCCTCGCCGAGGATGATTTAGCGTCAGCAGCGCGGGCGTTTTGGGAACTGGCTCGCGAGCAGACAAAAGACTGGCCGACGTTACAGCAGGATGCGGTGCGACTGCAGCGCCGGTTGTCCGCGCGGTCGCACGACAGCAAAGCTTTTTTTGCCGGTGCGGCAGCGAATTGGTTGAAACTGCGTCAGGATTTGTACGGACATAGTTTTTCCATAGCCGCGCTACTGTCGTTGTTGCCCGCCGGGTGGACGGTGGCAGACCTCGGCTGCGGCACTGGACAGATGGTTTCGCAACTGGCTCCAAACGTTGCGCAGGTGATCGGTGTGGACAGTTCGCCGGATATGCTCGCCGCGGCCCGGCAACGGTTGAGTGATCTAACGAATGTTGATTTACGTGAAGGCGACCTCGAAGGCCTGCCCATTGAAGACGCGACATGTGACGCGGCGATGATGGTGTTGGTGTTGACGTATGTGAACGAGCCGGCGGACGCATTGGCGGAAATGTTCCGCGTGATTCGACCTGGAGGGCGCGCTGTGGTGATCGACCTGATGCTGCACGACCGTGATGACTTTCGCCGGCAGATGGATCAGAAGCACATGGGCTTCGCCGCCCAGACGCTTGCGTCTTTGTTGATGGATGCCGGTTTTGAAAATGCGACCGCGCGTCCGCTCCCGCCTGAAGCGGACGCCAAGGGTCCAGCGCTGTTATTAGCTACCGCGACCAAGCCCGACGATTGAAACACCCGATAAACTCTTCGGTCATTGCCCAAACACGTTGGCCGATTTGATTCGACTGAATGAACCATTCCCAAGGAGCGCACGATGACTGCCGCCACGTTACCCACTGTTGACACCACCGCCGGCCTCCAGTTTAAAGTCGCCGATCTGAGCCTTGCTGAATGGGGTCGCAAGGAGATCATCCTCGCTGAACAG
>JANQKH010000913.1 GCA_028281215.1 Phycisphaeraceae bacterium
GCCTGCGCGGAACTGGTCAGGGATGGTTTCAAGGTGCTTTGCTACACGAGCGACGACCCGATCATGGCGGGCAAGATTCGCGATGCCGGCGCTGCTTCAGTCATGCCGGCGGGTTCGCCGATCGGCAGCGGGCAGGGCCTGCTCAACCCCAACAACATTCGCATCATCCTCGAACTGCTCAAAGACCCGCAACACGGCGGAGCGCCGGACTATCCGGTCATCGTTGACGCAGGGGTCGGCACTGCCTCCGATGTCACCGTTGCGATGGAGTTGGGCGCCGACGGCGTGTTGCTCAACACCGGCATCGCCCACGCCCACGACGCGGTGCGTATGGCGCACGCAATGCGGCACGCCATCGAAGCGGGTCGCCTGGCGTACTTGTCCGGCCGCATCCCCAAACGGCTGTACGCGACGGCGAGCAGCCCGTGGTCGGGTGTGATCAGCTACATCCCGGGCGAATAACAAACGCTCGTTTTTAGGTTTATGCGCTGCGCTGCTTGCTCACGGCTTCGATGAATCGCGGATCAGCGCCGGCTTCGTTGAGTTGTTCGATCATCACGTCGCGCTGATCGACAATCTCCTTGATCAACCGATCGCGAGCAGACAAAAATTCGATCAGCGTGTCAATGTGCTGAATGGGTTTAACCTGCACGCCGGGGTTTTCGTGGAGATGGTCGCGCAATCGATTGCGATGGATATTCGCCAACGCCCACGGATCGGTGCGCATCGGCTCATCCTTGATCAGCCATTTCGGATGCTTGATGGCCTTGTCGCTACTTAAGGCGATGCTGGTTTCCATGATGTCACCGGTGTCGAGCCAGGACATATAGTCGACGAAGACGGCTTCCTCAGCCCGCCCGGGAATCAACTCCTGATGACAATAGGCCAATGTATGGCCATCATGACTAACCAGGAATCGGCAGAACGTGCGCGTGTTGTAAACACGCGAATGCGTAAGGTTTTCCAAGTCCGCCAGGTGACCAAAATCCCGGGCCAATTCATCACGCGCCATGTCAAAAGCATCGAGTTGATAGTGCTGGGCATCGGCTGGATGGATCGGCGCATACTCATGCGGCAGATTGAGCAGTTGCTGGTAATCGTGGACAAATCGCGTAGCCCCGCGCCGGCGTCGCCGATTGGCAAAGAACCCGCCAACCCATTCCACCCAAAGGTATACGATGGTCAATGCGGTGATCAGACTGCCAATGATCTGCAACCAATGCATCGCCCAATGATAACGCTTGGACCATGGAACATCAGGCCAAGTAGGTGGTCAGCCATTCGGCGATGCGCTGTTCGGCGATCGGCGGCACAGCGTGTCCCTTCTTGTGGTTTAACAGCCCGAGGCGCGGACGGCGTTTGGGTTCCAGCAAGCGATACACGGGCAGCGCGGCATCGATGAAAGGCCAACTGCGGTCGCCATCCGCTGAATCACCGCCCACAAGCAGGAACGGCTTCGGCGCGATCAGGGCGAGCAGTTCATGATGATCACGCGTGAAAGACTTCTCGTCGATCGCTTTGCTCAGATACCAGGGCGCATTCCAGTTGCTGAACCGCACGGAGATGCCGCCCTCGCTGCTGACCGTCGCCTTGACGCGCGGGTCGAAGGCGGCGAGATAGAGCACCTCCTTGCCGCCGAGTGAGTGACCGACG
>JANQKH010000142.1 GCA_028281215.1 Phycisphaeraceae bacterium
TGGTTTCGGTTTCATTTTTGCGCAGTGGTCCCGGCCAATGGTTTCCTGGCTCGCGCACTTTGTAATCGATCATCAGTTCGGCAACCGCGCCGGTGTGCAGATCAACTCGCCACATTTGCCCAAAGTCCGTCGCGCCGTGATGGGTCCAATCGATGCCGAGGTTCCATTCGTTTTCGATCGAGGTGTGGTACAGGTCGTGCGAGTACCAGTCGAACCAGTCGGACACGGCGCCGGTGCGCGGCAGGTCGCTCGACGCGCCGTAACCCATAAAGTTGGTGTGCGGCGGATACCAGCGGAAGCCGAGGTAACCGCCGACGACGAGCACAATCACGAGGCCGACGACGCAGCGTTTGGCGCTTCGGCCACGACTGATGACGCGGTTGCGTGCGGTGAGTTGGACGCCGCACTCCGGGCACGTTTTGGCGGTGCTGCCGGCGAGGCAGTAGTTGCATTTTCGACAGTGCGGCTGCCCTTTGATTTGTGGCCGTTTGACCGCCACGCGAAGCCGCCACAGCAGAAACGCGAGGATGAAAAGGCATGTCAGCAACGCCACTTCAGGCCAGAACCAGACAATCGTGCCCCATACGTTTTGCTTGGTGATCTCGCCGGTGATGAATGCGGTGTCGCCGTCGATGTCGACCGCCCGCGCGGGATAAATGCTCGAGCTGCGCAGCCCGGCGGGGCCTTTGATGATGCGATCGGGTTCAATCACCGGGCCGAAGAAGGCGGGTGCGAGTTTGCCGTCGGCGTTACCATACGGTGTGACTTCAAACGGCGACCGCGCGCCGGCTTCCGTGCCTTGTACTTGTTCGTCGCCCGCCGCGATGCCGACGTACAAGAACAGCACGGCGAGCAAAACCACGGGTACCCGACGATTTCCACACCAACTCATCATGGCAACGCTGCTCCCTTTGGGGCTCCCGCGGGGTCTGGAGCAACTTGACCTGCCCGCATCGGCGTCGGCGCGCCCAACGCCGGCAGGTCGTATACGTAAATCCGATCCGACAAGCCATCGTTGAACCTCACCGTCAACATCGTCGCGTCGGCGTTGATCCGGATCGTGCCGAACCAGAGGTTCGACGTTGTGCCCGGCAGTTTGAACCGCCCGATCCAGCGGCCGGTCTCGAAGTCATACACCACCAGCGTGTGGTGAATCCGCCCAAGCACGAAACGGTTGTGCTCCACCTGCAAATGATCAGACCCGCCATCAACGATCGGGTCAACGTGAACCGGCGTGTCCAGCGTGCGCACCAGCGTCAGTGATTCCTCGGCCCAGATCTGGATCTGATCTTCATTGCGATCGTAATCTGCGAACAGATGCAACGGATCTTCCGGCTTGCGAATCCAATGCACCTGTTCATCGCGCGGCCGGCGGGGCAGACGTGTCAACTGTTGTGTCTCCAAACGCCATGACCAGAAGTGTTTGACGTAACGAATGTAGGCGACATTTTCCTTGCGATCGATCGCCGCGATGTACGGCGGCATGACCATTTGCACGTCGGTGATGTCGTCTTCAATGACCGGCTTCGGCGCCCACTCGAAGGCGTCCCAGTCAATCGTCCGAAACACCGCGTCCTTGCCTTCCCCCTTTTTCGTGTCGCAGAACAACACATACTGGTTGAAGTGTTCGCCGATGATGAATCGGTCGTCCGCCGTCGCGGCAAGTGAGGTCCACACGTACACCACCAATTCGCCGGGCAGTTTTTTCACTGTCCCATTGTGCGGATCCCAAAGCCAGGCGCGGTCCCATGCGAGGGCTTGATCGCGAGGCCGAGTCGAACTGAATCGTGCGCCGATCACCACAGCGACGCGGCCGGGAACAGGGCTCACCATCACGGTCGGGTAATGCCCTTCATCTGCCTCAATTTCAGAGAAGTCAATCGGACAAATGACGGGGTCTTTCCATGTCGTCGTGTCCCACATCACCACGCGATCGAACGTCACCGCGTCGAAGAGGTATCGCCGATCATCGGTGAAGCGCAAGTCGTGACCCGAACTCGGCCAATGCGCGGGGGGCGTTTTCGCATAGATGCCGCGTTTCAGATTGAACAGGTAATTCGCCCGGCCGGTATCCAGCACACGGAGATCACCAAGGCGACGAATGTGGGGCGGGTACGCCAACTGTTGGTCAAGCAGCAAATGCTTGAAAGGCGGATCGTGCGGCTCGCCGAGTCTGTATTCCAGCAATCGTTCGATCGGCTCGCCGGTGCGCAGGTTGATCGACCACAGTTGGCCGTAGCCGTGGTGCATGCGGTCGGGCAGCTTGGACGTGAGCGAGTCGTCGAACGACAAAGTGAACAGCGCGCCGGAAGGCCAGTCGAACCAGTTCGACACTGAGCCGTACCGGGACAAATCACTCGTTTCGCCGAACGGCGCCCCCTGGCCGTCGGTCGGCGGGTACCAGCGGTAGGCGAGGTAGCCGGCGGCGCAAAGTAAAAAGATCAGGCACCAGGCGGGCCGGCGCATGCTGCGATGTCGGCCGA
>JANQKH010000025.1 GCA_028281215.1 Phycisphaeraceae bacterium
ACAAGATCACCAGCAAGGTGAAAGCGGACATGAGCCTGATCGGCGTGGCGGGCGCTTCGGAGAGCAAGGCGAGCCCGTTCGGCACAAGCGTCGGCGTGGGCGGACCGTTCAAGGCCGGCTTCTTCGGTCAGGGCGGCAACGCCAAGCGCATCGCATACGTCGTGGACGCATCGGGTTCACTGTTGGACACGTTGCCGTTCGTCATTCTTGAATTGAAAAGTTCGATCTCAAAACTGAGCGACGCACAGTCGTTCACAATCATCTTTTTCACGGCTGACAAACCGCTGGAAGCGTTCCGTCCCGGCTTGAAGCCGGCGACGAGTGACAACAAGGCGGCGGTTCTGAAGTGGCTGGAAGAAGGTCACGTCGTGCCGCAGGGACAGGCGAGCCCGTTGGAAGCGGTCAAGCGAGCGTTGGGCTACAAGCCTGACCTGATCTTTCTGTTGTCGGACAACATCACCGGCCGCGGACGGTACGAGTTGGCGCAAACACAGTTGCTGGCGGAAGTGACCAAGTCGAACAAGAGCAAGACGAAGATCAACACGATTCAGTTTTTGTATCCGGACCCGCTGGGCAAGATCAAAGGCATGAAGCCGACGTTGGAAGCGATCAGCGATGGTAGCGGCGGCCTTTACAAGTTCGTCAGCGGTCGCGAACTGGGCATCGCCCAGTGACGGGTCGGCGACAGTTGCAACAGCGAACAAGCAAGCCAACAATCAAACAGAACGCGGCGCGAAAGTGCCGCGTTTTTCTTTGTTTTCAGCGGACATTGCGCGCGTTTGATCGTTGTATGAATGCAGGAAGTGATTGTGATCCGTCGTGACTGACACACCCGGTTAGACGCCACACCTTCCTGCACCTTGAGTCCCGTTCTACCGGTGCGGGCGTCGCCTGAGGGCCTATGGGGTCCAAGGCATTCGCCGCGCGACCGGTGCGCTCACGGTTGGCTGTCAAGTGCAGCCGACACATTCAGGAGCTGATCATGTTCTTCGCATCGTCCAACCAACCTGGCCAACCAAACAACATCGCACAACCGGAAGCAATTGAACATCCTCACAACGAATATGACCGCGATGATGACATCGCCGCGGCGATGGGTGTGTTCGTACCGTGGGCCGTGTCGATTGTGTTGCATGCCGCGTTGGTGGTGATTGCGATTGCAATCGTGTGGATTGCACTGCCGGAGATCGAGCAGGAGGAGCAGATCATTCCGAGCGCGGTGTTCAACAAGAAACCGAACCCGGCATTGAGTTGGACCAAGTCACCGAGACCGAAGGAGACAAGCACGTCGCGTCGATCGATCACCAAGGAACAGAAAATAACCAAGGAGATCACGAGCAAGGTAAAGGTTGACATGGCGTTGATCGGTGTGGAAGGCGGGGCGACGAGCAAGGCGGCAATCTTCGGGAAAGGCGTCGGCATGGTTGGTCCGTTCGGCGACGGCCGGTTCTTTGGGCAGGAGACAGGCAACGCCAAGCACATTGTTTATGTCGTGGATGCATCGGGTTCGCTGTTGGACACGTTGCCGTTCGTGATGCGTGAGTTGCGGTCGTCGATTACGAAGTTGAGCGATGTGCAAACGTTTGCGGTGATCTTCTTCAATGAGAACAAGCCGATACTGGCCGGCCGGGCGCCGGGATTGCTGCCGGCGAGCAGTGAGAACAAATCGCGCGTGCTCAAGTGGCTGGAAGAAGGTCACGTCGTGCCGCAGGGCCAAGCGAGCCCGATCGAAGCAGTGAAAAAGGCGCTGAGTTTGAAGCCGGACCTGGTCTTCCTGCTGTCGGACAACATCACCGGCCGCGGGCGCTACGAGTTGTCACAATCGCAACTGCTCGCGGAGGTGAGCAAGGCGAACGCGTCGGCCAATCGGGGGCACACGAAGATCAACACGATTCAATTCATCTACCAGGATCCGCTGACGGAACTGCCGGGCATGGAGCCGACGCTCAAGATGATCAGCACACAAACCGGCGGTCGGCACAAGTTTGTCAGCGGCCGGGAGTTGGGGATTGATCAGTGAGTGGTGAAAGGGCACTTCGTGAGAACCGCGAGCCATGCAACAAGCAATGACGAGAATCGCTTGGACGAACAGAGCCGATCGGGATCGTTCGCCCCGAATCTGCTGCCGTGGTGCATCGCCTTGTTGCTACACATTGGCGTGGGTGTGGTCATATTTCAGGTGTGGGTTGGTTCATGGTCGTCTGAAAACCACACGGACGCGAATGATTGGGTTCCGACGGTGACGTTCCTGCCGTCGTCGGAGCCGAGCCGGTGGGTTCGCGTTCACGGGCACGGGGATCGAATCGACGGGCGTGGGATTATTTGTGTGTTTCCGAAAGGGCGTTCAGAAGACTGGGGCACCCGAGTCAAACCAAAGCCCGTCAAACACGATGACCTGTGGAACGTCTCGCCGCGGGTGACGGATCAGGCGATGCGGCCGTTTGAATCCGATGTGTTTGCGCCGTCGTGGCAACGTGAATTGAAGGGCGGGCCCTGGGTGAACGGCGTGATCAAGTGTACGTTCGGCTGTCAATCGGCCCGCGCGCGCGACGTCGTGTTCGTGATCGATGCGTCGGCGTCGAATCTGCACGCGTTTCCGTTCATTATCGATGAACTGAAGCGCGGCGTGGTGAAATTGAAGCACACCGACCGGTTCGTCGTGCTGTTCGCCACTGGGGCCGGTGTGCTCGAAGCGATGGCGAATGACGAACTGGAGCGGGGCATGAAGGAGGCGGTTGATCACTATCAGCGTGCATTCCTTGAGTGGATGGACGCGGGTCACGTCGTACCGCAGGGGCGGGGCGATTTACTGCTGGCGTTGAAGCATGGGTTGCGGTATGAGCCGGACATGTTGTTTCTGTTGACGGACAACATCACCGGTCGCGGCCGACACGAGGTGTCGCAGTTTGAGGTGCTCACGACGATCTCGAAGTTGAACACGGGCAAGAGCAAGATTCACACGTTGCAGTTCTTGCGGCGCGATCCGTTGGCTGACGTGCCGGGGTTGAAGCCGACGCTGAAGTTGATCAGTGAACAGAGCGGCGGGCGGTATCGGTTTGTCAGCCGACGGGAAATGGGGATGGGCGGATGACTGGGCGGTCAGCAAGGCGAACAACATGTCGACCATTCACGTGTTCCCTGCCGCAACTTTTGTCGGGTCTGATGGCGGCCGTGGCGGTTTGCTGGATGAATTTCCCGCCGAGGTGTGGACGCTGGCGGCGTTGGCCCGTTAGTGAAGGGAGGGAAGGGAGAGCCGCGCGTGCCGATGTGTTGATTTTCCCCGGAAACGGCACATTCCCGCCTGGATTCGTGTGGCGCAGGCTCACCGAGCGGTTGGTGATTCAACGGTCCATGGCCGGCGAAAGACCGGTGATTGACCGAAGCGTGTCGAAGTTTTCGCATCGCCACAGGCAGTCGGAACACAGGTCGGCCGCGCCGTCGACTGACGTGTCAAGCCGCCCAGCGCGGCGGTGACTGGATTTGTTGGTCGCGATGGCCCCTAAAATCCCCTGACGGCTTGGTTTGCCGCCGATCCGCATGGAAACCCGCTGGACAAAACCAGCCAAGTCCGTCACAATAGCAGTTCTGTCGTCCGGCAGGCTCCATCAGGGAGAAGGTGGCACAATCCCACGTACAAATGGTGGAACAACCCATGAATCCTGTACGCATGAAGTCCCGTCGTTCGATGGCCCTCGCAGCCGGCGCGATGCTGATAGTTCTGTTTGTTGGATCAGTCGATTCCACCCGCGCTGACTCCATGCGCGTGGGCGACTTCTGGTACAACAACTTCGCACCCATCGAATATGCCGACGGTGTTCTCGTGTTCAACATCGGGGACGTCGAGCAGAACAAATCGCTGGCGGATATCGACGGCCTGAAGATGGACAACTATCCGACGCTCGCTCTTGCGGAAGAAGCGATCAAGGCAGGCAACCACAAACAGGCGCTCGATGCGTTCAAGTCCGCCCGGGTCAAGGCGCAGGAGACGTGGCTTCAGATCTGGCTTGACGCGCGTATCCTGCCGTTGCTGGATAAGACCGGCCAGGGCATGGACGCCGGCAAGACCTTTCTCACGATGGTGACCAACAAGGCGCCGCAATCACTCTACATTGAGAACCCGCCGATCCGTTCGGTACGCAAAGCGACCAAGGATCAAAAGCTTTACCTTCAGACGCAATTCAAGGCACAGATGAAAAAAGAGATGGACGCGTCGAAGAAGAAGACGCCATTGTGGTACGCCTTGGAAGAGTTGGCGGAAGCCGCGGACCCATCGCAGGCCGGCAATCCGACGAATGTGGCGGTGGCGCAGGAAGGCGCTATCGAATCGGAGATTCCGCTGCCGTATTTCCTGTTGCAGGGCAGTTCCGATCCGGTGACCAAACTGCTCGCCCGCCGACAGTACGACCGCGCTCGCGAACGGCTGTCGGAACTGGTGAAGACGGCCGGCACCGGCAAGACGTCGCAATACCTCTACCAACTCGGCATCGCCGACCTGTACCAGGCCGAGGAAGCCGCCAAGGCCAACAACACGGAAAAAGCATCGAAGCTCTACAAAGACGCCGGCCTGAAGTTCATGCGGGTGACGATCCATTTCCCGCGCAGCAAAGTCGCCGGCCCATCGCTGATCGAGGCCGCCTTGATTCACGTGAAACTCAACCGCAAAGACATCGCCGCCAAGCTGATCAAGCAGGCGGACGAGTCAGTTGACCCGGACGATGAAGTGCTGATGAAACGAATCGAGAAAATCAGAGAGATGATCAACGCGTAAAACGCGAAACGGCCGCATGCCGGTGCGTTTGCGATAGCCGTCGAAGATTTCAGACAATCCACCGTAACCCTAACCCAGCTCCAAAGGTACCGGGAAATACCGAGCGTCCATCCCGTTCCATCTAGAAGGAAGCCCCTCATGCGTCGCATTGCCTTGCACCTTACACTCGGTTTGTTCTTCCTGCTGTTGGCCACGCCGCTGGCCATGGCCCAAACCGAAGCCGGCGGTTCCGAAACTCAGCAGCAGTCACTGTTCCAGATGTTCTTCCTGCCGGGTGATCCTGTTGGTATCGGCATCGTCTGGTTCCTGCTGCTGCTCTCGATCGTCAACTTTGGCTTCTCGGTCATGATGCTCATCAAGTACCGCAAGGTCACGATGACGCCGGAGCTGACGTACGCTGAAATCGAAATGATGCTGGAAGAAAAGAAGTACCGTGATGCGATCGACTTCGCCGCCAACGACCCCAGCTACCTTGGCAAACTGGTCGACTCCGCCCTCAACGAAGCGAGCAATGGTTACGCGGCCATGGAACGCGCCATCGAAGAAGCAGGCGACGCCGAAACCGCCCGCCTGCTGCGACCCGTCGAGTTCCTCAACGTCATCGGCAACGTCAGCCCGATGATTGGTCTGTTCGGCACGGTGTACGGCATGATCGTCGCCTTCCGTGACCTGGTCGCGGCGGGCGGCAAACCCGACCCCGCGAAGTTGGCCGGCGGTATTTCCACCGCGCTGGTGACCACGCTGTGGGGGTTGGTCGTCGCCATCCCCGCGCTGACCTTCTACGCCATCGTCCGCAACAAGATCGACGCCCTGACCGCCGAAGGCATGATCATGGCCGAAGAATTGATCCGCCCGTTCAAGCCCGGCGGCAAGAAACCCGGCCCCGATGGTGGCAAGCCCGCCCCCGGCAAAGCCCCCAAACCCGGCGCGCCAGGCGGCAAACCCGGCGCCCCCGGCACGCCGCCGCGCCCCACGCCCAAACCCGCCCCGTCGCGCTAATCGTTCTTGTAGCAGACATTCGACCCAACCATCGGACGCCGATGCGTTTCAATCGTTTTATCAGGTGAGACCATCACCGGAGTTCAATCATGGCCAAACAGGAAAGAGGCCCGCGCAGCCCGGAGATGAACATGACGCCGTTGATCGACGTCACGTTCCAACTCATCATTTTCTTCATGCTGGTGAACAACATCATCTCGGAAGAAAATGTGGAGTTGAAGGTGCCGAAGCTGCACGACCCGAAAGTGAAGGAACTCGGCGACGTCCGCCGTGTGGTGGTCAATGTCAAACCGCCCTCTTTGGGCGGCAATCCGGACGACCGGTTCCAGAAGAAAGGGTTCCACTGGCTGGACGTCAACGGCGAGGCGGACACGGTGCGCGTCGGCGCTAATGAAGAGTATGTCATCGGCCGTGACGATCATTTGATCACCGCCAGCCTGGAAAAGGCGGTCAAGGACAACACGGAAGTGCAGGTGTTGCTCCGCGCCGACGGTGGGACGTACTACAAGAATATGCAACCGGTGATGGCCGCCATCACCAAGGCGGGGATTAAAACGGTCAACCTCGTGGCCTACATGCCGGACCAGGGGCCGACCGAAATCGAAACCAACAAACTGAGCAAGGAACAGATCCGCTGACACACGCCGCCCGACCGGCAGCCCTACCGTCCGAATGAACTGTTCTTTTGTATTCGCTTAAAAAACCCAAACGTGCTCACGCACACGAACCACAAGACACACCATGGCCACCCCACCACCCCCCAAACCGACACCGCCCGGCGGCAAGAAGCCAGCGCCCGGCAAGCCCCCAGCCCCCGGACAGGCCGTGTCGCAGGAAGAAGTTGTTCACCACGTGTCGCAGCGCAGCAAGCGCAAGAAAAAAGTCGGCCCGATGCAGTTGAACATGACCTCCATGATCGACGTCGTGTTCCTCCTGCTGATCTACTTCATCATCACCGCCAGTTTCGCGGTCGGTGAAGGTGTGATCACCGCGCAGTTCCCCGTCGGCACTGGTGAGGCCGATCCGCTCGATCCGCCGAAGAATCCGATCAAGATCATCGTCACGACCGGCGCCAGCGACACCGGCTGCCGCATCGAAGTGGAACAGGCAAACACCGCGCCCACCAACTTCACCCAGTTGAAGCAACTGCTCGTGACGATGCGCGAGGGTTCGTTCAACGACGAATCGCCCGTGATCATTCAGCC
This sequence comes from Phycisphaeraceae bacterium, assembly GCA_028281215.1. Taxonomy (GTDB): domain Bacteria; phylum Planctomycetota; class Phycisphaerae; order Phycisphaerales; family Phycisphaeraceae; genus JANQKH01. Next base: position 6,973 of record JANQKH010000025.1, read on the forward strand.
CGGCGGACAAGTCCGCTGGCAGCACGTGGTCAACGCATTCAACGCAGCACTAGCCGCTCGATTCAAAAACATCGCATTCGCCCAATCGGAAGGCTGATCCATCGGCGCTGACCGGATGGATAGTCAGTACTGCGGCACGCGATGACTGAACCCGGGCGACCAGGTCAACCCAATCACGCGGCCTCCCGCGCGATGTGTTCCTCCCAGTGAATCGCATGCGCCGATCAACCCCTGTTCAACGTGCTTCACAATCATCAGGCTTGAACCTGACCTCCTGCATTGACGTTGTGTTCCTCCTGCTGGTGTTCTTCCTGGTAACGGCGAGTTTTACGTCACATGAAGGCGTGCTGGCGTCGAGTCTGCCGGGCCCGGGTGTGAAGAGTTTCGGCGATCCCCCGCCGCCGCGCGTGCCGATTGAGATTCACGTGTCGAGCGTGGGCACATCGGGGTGTCGGCTGGCGATTCGCCGCCATCCGATCTCGCCGCGAACTTTCAGTGAGTTGTCGAAACAGTTGCGTGATATGCAATACAATTCACAGGCGGGCCGACGCGGGCCGTTTGCCGTCGACTCGCCGGTGATCATCCAGGCCGACCATCACGTGCGGTGGCAGCACGTGGTCAATGCCTTCAACGCCGTGCTCCGCGCCGGTTACACCAACGTCCGTCTGGGCCCCGCTGCGATTGATTGAACGCGCCGCGAGAAGACCGGCAGAACAACCGAAAGATTGAATCGAACCATCATTCACGACATGGTGAACACATGAAGCGAAGTCTCCCATTCATCGCCCTTGCCCTGCTTGTTTCCGTCGCGTTGCCGCAGTCGGCGTCGGCACAGTTCGAGCATCTAAACCTTGACACGTTCATCAAAGGTCTGCGCGAGCGCGGCATGAACGAACTCCTCGAAGCGCTGGCGCAATCGGACGCCATCAAAGATGACGCTTCGAAGCGCATCCTTGATATCGAACAGAAAATCCTCCGCGCCACGCAAGTGCCGACGTTGACACCACAGGAAAAAGCACAGGTCATGAATGCAGCAGTGGACGGCTTCGACAAACTGATCGAAGCGCACCGTGACAAGGTCAACCGCGGCAACTGGCAGGCGGACATGGCATTGCACCTGCTGTTCACGGTGCCGAACCTGAATCGCTTTGCGGAAGATTTTTACCTGTACGGCATCGCCTCACCGGAGCAGACACAGGTATATGAAGACGCGGCGCCCAAGGCGTACCAGGCGCTGGTTGACGCCGACGCGCACCTGTGGAAGATGCAGAACGGCCTGCCCCGCCGTGACGACTTCGCCGAGATGTTCCAGAACACCGGCCGATGGGAGGAACTGGTCGACCAATACAAGCGCACCAAGGTGCCGTTCCTGCTGGCGCAGGCAGCGTACAACGTCGCCCAACTGCCGGACACACATCCTTACTTCCGCAACCTGGGCACCAACCCGCGCATCCCCGGTCAGAAACTCACGCCGCCGCTCGAACGCAAACGGCTGTACGAACAGGTGCTCGACAGCATCAACAGCCTGGACAAGCAACTGAAGGAACGGTTCGGCATCGCCGAGCGGCCGCTCATGTTGCTCTCCGGCAAAGCGCAGATCGGGCTGGGCAATTACGACGAAGGTATCAAACTGCTCGACGCGGCATACAACAAGTCGCCGGACGACCTGTTCGCCTTCCGCGCCAGACTCGCCAAGGCCGACGGACTTGATCGGCAACTCACCGCCGCAAAGAAGCAATCCAATCAGCCGGCGCTCGACACCCTGACCGAACTCGAAGAGCACAAACTCGCCAAGTCTGACCTGCTGTTTCGCATTCTGATCACCGACCTGAAGCATCGGCTGCTGATGCGCCACGTGGGTAACGGCGAAGATCGGCAGGAGAAAATCGAAGTCGCGTACAAGCCTTACGACGATCTGGTGTCCGATCCCCGCCTCGGCGCCAACCTCCAGCACGTGCGCGTGTTCATCTACAACCGATGGAAAGATCGCTTCACCGGCACGGACAAGTCGGACCTGCCCAACATGGTGCTCGCCGGCATGGCGGAAATCGAACGCATCAACGGTCAGAACGTAGTCGCCGAGGCGTTCCGCGCCGGCGGCGCCGGTGACGAAGCAACCAAAGAAGCGCGGATGGAAGAAGCGCGCACGATCCTCGGCCGGGCGATCGTGCTTTGTGATCAACTGATCGAACGCACCAACTATCTCGAAGCCGTCATCAAGAAACGGGACGAAGCCGCCGCCAAAGCGGCCGAGGCACAAGCCGCCGCCGCACAACAACAGAATCAGAATACCGGCGACAACGGCGACCCCAACGCCGGCAAGGCGCTGGGTGACATGGACGAGGAATTCAAGTTCACCCCCAAGCAGCAGATCGACCTCGCCGTGCGCGCCCGCGCGTACTACAACAAAGCCTACGCTGAGTACGTCAGCGATCCGGAAGACCTTCGCAACCACATCTCGGCGTCGGCGAGTTGGACGCGCATCGCCGCCGAGGTGCCGGATCACCCCCTCGCGGTGGAGTCGATCGGATTGGCGATCCAACTGACGCACAACCTGCACATTCGATTCGAGGCCGACCCCAAAATCCAAAAAGCCTACAAAGACGTGTGCGACGTGCTGTTCAGCAAGATGCCCGAGTCGTCCGCCGCGATGGACGAACGGGTCTACTACACCTTCAACGTGCTCCAGAAAGCCGCCAAGTACGAAGAAGCATCGAAAAGCTACGCGTTGGTGCCGCCGAGCCATCCCAGCTACGTCGAAGCCCAGCGCGAAAAGCTCTACTGTGACTTTGTCCTCTACAAAGACCTGGCAAACAAAATCAATGACCTCCAAGGCAAGATTGAAGAGATTGGCGACACCAATCCCGCCGAGAAAACAAAACTCAAGAAAGAAGTCGAAGCGCTCGAAGCCAAACGCGCCGCCGGCCCACGCAAGCTGCGTGAACAGTCCATCGAACTCGAACGCCACATTCAACAGTCGATCGCCGACGCGACCGACGATGAACAGGCCGCGGCATTGCGCAAGTCGATGGGCGATGTCGTGCTGACCCGCGCTGACCTCGAAGTGGAAACCAAACAGTGGGCCGAGGCGGAGAAACGGCTGAATAACCTCGCCGACGACTACGACGATCCCGCCCTCAAACAGCGCGCTCGGCAGAAACTGATCGTCGTCAAGGTCGAGCAGGGCGACGCCACCAAGGCGGTCGAACTGGCGCAGCAAATGATGGACGCCGCCGGCTCCGACGCCCAGGAACAGGCAAACGTCGCCGCCACCATCGACAACGTGCTCCGCGAGATCGCCCGGACCGTCGAAGAACGGCGGTACCAGTCGCTGGTCGTCACCGGTAACGAGCGTCGCAAACAACTCCGCGCAAGTGCGGTCACCCTCGCCAAGGCTGCGCAAACGCTGGCGAAAATGCTGATCGACTGGGCGGACAAACAAAACTTCGATCCGGACGAAATGTTCACCTACCGCGCCATCTACGTACAGTCGCTGATCCTCTCCGAAAGCTGGACCGCGGCGGAGAAAGCGCTCAAGCCACTGGTTGATGAGTTCCCCGAAGAACCGCGCGTGATTTACTACCAGGGCGAAGTGCTGTTTAATGCGACCAACGCCGACGGCTCACCGAATCGCGACAAGGTCAAACAGAGCGTTTACCTCTACGATAAGCTCACCAAAGCGATCAAGCCGGAAGACGGCGAACTTCAAAAGGAACTGTGGTGGAACGCTTGGCTGCGCCGCCTTCAGATTCACGACAAACTCAATGTGCACACCGACTCCATCCCCGACCTGATCGGGCAGTTGAAGTTCCAATACGGCGACCTCGGCGGCCCGGCAATGGAACGCCGACTGCGCACGCTGCGGTTGAAGTATCAAAAGTAAACCGGCGGTCAAACCGCATGGCGCGGTGCCGAACGGATTAACAGCCAACCCGCCGTCGGCAGGCATAGCAGTTTGATGATTTCCACAGCGATGTAAGTGTAGTGTGCTGACGAAGGCTCGGGCTCCGTGCCCTGGCGAATCAAATCAATCCGCGCATCCAGCACCGGCAACAACACCAGCGTCTGCACGAGCACGATGACGACCACCACGGCGATCAGGCCGATGATCCACTTCGTCGGCTTCACCGCCAACAGCAACATCAGAGCCGCTGCGGAAAGAAACCATTCGATGCGGTTCAGCGCATTGAATACCAATTGGCCGATACCCAGGCCGAGTTCGCGCGTGATGTCCGGCGCCTGAAACTTCAACGGCGCTTCAATGAAAGATAGGCCGAGCACCAGCCCGCACCAAGTGAACGTCAACGCAATCAGTACCGATCTCATAGTGATGCAATCGTACGATTTACGAAGAAACCAACTATGCCGGCTGTTCCTCGCAATATGCTTTCACGCGATCCATGTCTTTGGCCACCTCCTTCTTGATCATGCCGTTGCACAACGGCAACATGATCTTCGGTATCAACTTGTACGGTCGCGACTCCATTGTCAAGGTCAATGTGGTCACACCATCTTGCTCTGTCATTGTGAATAACGAATCCCACACCGCACCATGACTGTCAGCCACCAGCCGCGTGCGATCATTCACTTCGTATTCAGTCACTTCAAGTTCGGTGGTTGCCTCCTTCCCTTTCATCATGCGCGTTTCCCGGAACTTGGCGCCGACACCGACTTGTTGATCGGTCAGGTACTCCACCTTCACCACCTGTGGCTGACACTTGACCCATTCCTCTGTATGAGCGACGGTGTTGAACACCACGTTAACGGGCGCCTGGATTTCACGCGTGATGGTCATCGTGGGCATAGTGTGGTTCCTGTTTGGCGTAACACGAAATGGATTCTCCAGACAGGCTGATCGGCTGTCAATGCGTTGCCTGCACCCATTGAACAAAGCCAGCTGTTACAAACTCGATGCTTCTGGGTGAACGAGCTGCCCGATGCGCGGGTTAGAATGGGTAACGCCGGTGCCTTCAATCCACGTTGCAGGAGGTTTACCATGTCCTGGTCTTTGATCTTCCGCTCTTGTGTGATCGTTGCCATCTGCATACCGGTTTACGCGCTGGCGGCGGACCAGTCGATCGCGAGCGGTGATGAGCAATCCGCCGCATCGAAATCCGTGGACCAAGCGATGGTGAATCGTCTGGTCAAACAGTTGGGCAGCCCGGAATTTCAAAAGCGTGAACAGGCGTCGGCGGCGCTGGTGCGGTTGGGTGCGCCCGCAGTGCCGGCCGTTCTGCGCGCGGTGTATTCGAGCGACTCGGAAGTGACCAAGCGCGCCTACCGCGTGATCGACGCGATGAAGCGCTCGTCGGACACGAAAACTTCGGAGTTGGCGCGGGCGGCGCACCGCATCGCCGGCAACACGAAGACCGCGGAAGAAGCGGACCGGGCGCTGGCCAACCACGATCCCCTCGAGTTGATCGTCAGTGAGATTCAAGAAGACCGAGGTTGGATCAAGCGCGACCGCGCCAACAAGATCATTACCGTCTGCCTCAAGGGTCAGAAGGCCAAGAACGAACACTTTCTGCGCGCCTCGCTGTTGCCGGACGTGAAAGAACTGATCCTCGAATACACCTGGCAGTTGACGCCGGACACGTTGTCGCAACTGCACCGGTACCAGTCGCTCGAGTCGATCACGTTCATCAGTGTTCGCAAGATGAAGGACGAGAATCTCGGTCAACTGGCTAAATTGAAAAAGCTTCACACACTGACATTGCACGGTATTGAATTCACGTGGGAAGGTCTGGCTCACGTCGGCCAAACGAAAACGCTGCGCACGTTGAACATCATGTTCAGCAAGCACGTGACGGACGATGATTTGGCAAAACTCAAGAGCCTGTCACAGTTGCGGACTTTACGGTTGTATCACTTCACCAAGTTGAAAGGGCCGGGCCTTGCCCACTTGAAGGAGCTCAAACACCTGGAATCGCTGGACCTGCGCGATTCGGCGGTGACCGATGAGGCGGTGGTGCACCTGAAGGAAATGAAAAGCTTGAGAAGGTTACAGCTTGAACGGTCGAAGATTTCCGCCACGGGCGTCAAGGCGTTGCAGCAAGCGTTACCGAACTGCAGGATCACAGGAGCCGGCCAAACCGTGAAAGCGGCGGAAGGTGACGGGTGATTCCCCGAGTCGTGATGCAGTCTGCATCATCTGCGCATCAGGCAAGCGACTGTCGGCTCACCACCAGGTTGGTGTATTCGCGGCCGGGCAGGCTTTCGATCAACGCATCGAGATCGGTGACTGGTTCAAGCGCGGGTGTGCCGTCGGTCAGCCGATGAATGTTCATGTTCAATTCGTCGGCGAGCGTGGTGAGGAACTGCATGGCGTCGCCACCCGCGCGGCGCATGCCTTCGGGCCAGAACTCGGTGAGCATGATTACATTTTCGTTGGCGGCGAGCGTGGACGTCATGCCGGGCAAGGCGAGCACTTCCGCGCCCTGGATGTCAATCTTGATCAGATCCACGCGGTCGATGTTTTCTTCCTGGAGAATCTGTTCCAGCGTGGTGGTGCGCACGCGCACGGTTTTTCGCCCACGATCAGCCTTGCCGCTGTTGTAAATCCGGTGATCGCCGAAGTTGTCTGATGACAGGTGCAGATCCACTTCACCTTCTTCGGCGGACAGCGCAACTGGATGCACGGCAACGTTCTCAAAGCCGTTCAACTCGATTGTGCGCTTGAGGAACTGTTGATTGATCGGCGCCGGTTCAATGGCGATGACCCGACCTTGCTCGCCCGTCGCCTGCGCGAACTGGGCGGTGTAGTAGCCGATGTTCGCGCCGACGTCGACGATGTTCATGCCGGGTTTGATCACGCTGCGCAAGTAGTCGGTTTCCAGTTTTTCGTAAACATTGAGCGTGAGTGCACCGGAAACAATCGGGTCGATCGGGTTGAGCGCGATGGTCACGCCATCAAGATCGACCTGTTCCGGGATCATGCGCCGCAGCAGCCAATTGGTCGGCGCGCGCAGGGGTTTGGGCTTGAGGACTTTGGTGTAGAGGAACTCCGGCATCCAATGCGGCATGCAGGCGAAGACCCCTTTGGCGACGTTGCGAACCAGGCCTTTCAAGGTCATCGCTCCTTTGGACGCGTCGGCGTCGGTGGGTGACGCGTTGCGTGTCGTCGAGGCATTGGGCGAAGTCATCATACTCATGCGGATTGCCTCAAGTTCAGGATGAGCGTCGGCGTATGTTCCCCAAAGCCGATTGGGAAGCCTGCCGATATCTAGGCTGGACCGATCTTTTGTCCGCGGCGAACCGTATCGGACCTGGGTGCACCACGGGTGCGGTCTTCATCAGTGTCGGATTGATCAGGAGCATACTTTCGTGGGTTCGTCCTCGGCTGCCTCGTTAAACACCTCGCCGGAACCGTCATCGGAACCGAGCGCGGTCACGCCGCTTGGGGCGTCAGCGGTGCGGAAGGATGTGTGGGCGTGGTTCTCAGCCGCAGCGTTGATGGCGGCGGTGACGATGTGCGCCTGGCCGTTACTGGACCGTCCGATCTGGAGCGATGAAGCGTGGATGGTGGTCGCCGCGCAGGAAGCCACGCCGACCGATGCGCTCGGTCGCATGACGCGTTATCGGATGCCCGGCGCGTTGGGTTACGTGACGCTGCTGCACGCGTCAGCCCAATGGTTTCCCGGTCAAATCGCACCGATGCGCGCAATTTCACTCGTCTCCGCGATGGTGGTTCTACTCATCGTCGGGCGCTGGCTGGGGCGATTGATGCAGCAGCCGGCAGTCGGCATGGCGCTGGCGGGTACGCTGCTTTTAAGCCTGACGTTTCAACGCTACACGACCGAGATCAAACAATATATGCTCGCCGCGGCATTGACGCTCGGCATGATCGAAGCGATGCGATGCTGGTTGCAGTCGGGCAGCCGGCGGGCGGCGTATGCCTGGTTCGCCTGTGCGTTGGGCGAGCCGTTGCAACTTTCCTTCGATCGCAGGGCGGTTGAACCGCAGTAC
>JANQKH010000042.1 GCA_028281215.1 Phycisphaeraceae bacterium
GCGGGCGCGGGACAGATGGACCGCGTCGCCAGTTGCCGCATCGCCATCGACAAAGCCGGCGATCGCGCCCAGGGCGGCACGGTCGGCTCCGACGCCTTCTTCCCTTTCCGCGACGGACCTGACCAACTGATCGCCGCGGGCATCCAAGCCATCGCCCAACCCGGCGGCTCCAAACGCGACGATGAAACCATCGTGGCATGCGAGGAAGCCAGCGTAACGTTGGTGTTCACGGGTCGTCGACATTTCCGTCATTGACGCGAGAATCTAATCGGCAACCACTGGCGGCTCGCCCGCCAGTTCCTTGAATGTACTCCTATCACATACGATCGGGTAGCCCATGCACCGTGGGGACCTCTTCCTGATCTCCCTTCACATCACCGAAGTAAGCATGCCAGCTCGACCATTTCCATTCGTCAGCCGTGTTGGCCAACCCACGGCGGATCGGGTTGTCGTGAACGTAGTTAATGGCGGCCTCCAATGTTTTGGGATTGTCGATGTTTCGATCGTACCCTGATCCCTCCTGCCAGAATCGGAACGTGGTCTTGTCGTGTCGTTCACGGACTGTCAATCTTCCAAGCCATTCACTTTCGTTGGCTTGAAGGTATTGTTTGATTCAGTACGAACTCGGCCGTTTGATGTGGGAGAGCAACGCGCTGATGTCGCCATCATCCTGAATGGGAAACACGATTAGGTGAATGTGTTCCGGCATGATTACATATGCGACAAGTTCGAAGCCTTTTGCCTCGATTGCACGATCGATGGCCTTGCTCACGATCAGTTTGATCCTATTGTCTTCGAGCAATGGAAATCGTCTATAGCACGAGAAAGTCAGTTCGTGTGCCTGGCCGGCGAAGTTGAGGTGTTTGACGCGTTTTCGATGGTTGGGCCCGGTCATGAAGTGAGTTTACTCGGTTAGTGGAATCGATAGGGCTACTGAATTGTTTTTGGAAGGATTGGACAGCCAAGGCACTGGCGGACGAGCCGCCAGTGGCACCCCGAAAGTGATCGCCGAAAGCACATGCAAGAACCCACACTTCGTTTTACATTGTGTTCGGATTTTGATATAATGCGTTGTTTGCCGCGATTCATCCTCGCGGCCCTGTCTTGTGGAGGTGACCGGTTTGGGTTTTTGCCTCGCCAGCCTCATATCATTTCACACACATCCGTCCCCCGAGTCGGTGACGGTATCGAGACGCTGGGTGCCACTGGCGGCTTGTCCGCCAGTGCCAAGGAGGTCCGATTTCTCAACGGTGAACAACAACAGAAACGTGATAGAGCGGACCCCATCATTGCATGAGTCCCTAACGGCCTTCACACTGGCGGACGAGCCGCCAGTGGCACCCGTGGAATCGGACCGGCGTTCGATGTTTGTGCGCGCCGCAGCGACGAATCCTGTGCGCACAGACTTCGTCAAATTGTGTCCGCCGGACATGGTCGGACACGTTTCGGACATGATTACGGACATCGAAATCGCCGTTTTTGAGTCAAAAACGATGTCTGGACGTCCGGACATCCGGACCGGACATGGGTCTAAATCTAGCGATATCAATGAGTTCAATCGAAAAGCAGCCTGTCCGGAGGTACCCCCATGTCCGGACATGCACGTTTGTGCGCGCGGATTGTTCGATGTTTGTGCGCGGGGGATCGGGGAGCGTGATGGTCACACGCCGGGGGGATTGGTCTCGGCTTGGTGGTGTTTGGCGAAATGCGCCCGTCGCCTCATAATGCCTCACTTGCTAACCACACGGAGAATAACCATGACACGCCTGGTTTCGACCCTTTCACTGTTGCTGTTTCTGTCCCTGCTTGCGGCGCCCGCCGCGGCCGATCATCACAAGAAGAAAGGTTTCACCAATCTGGTTCAGGGCAACACGCTCAAGGGCTGGTGGGGTCAGGGGACGAAGAATCCGGTGAGCTATCTTTCGCTGCCCGCGGACAAACTGGCGGAGATGAAGAAGAAGAGCCTCGACAACATCAAACAGCACTGGAAGGTGGAAGACGGCGTCGTGATCAACGACGGTAAAGGGCTCTACCTGACGACAGACAAGAACTACGGTGACTTTGAGTTTCTGATCGATTACAAGACGGTCGCCAAAGCCGACAGTGGCATCTATCTTCGCGGCGTGCCCCAGGTGCAGATCTGGGATTACACGAAGGAAGGCGGCAAGTGGAAAATCGGAGCAGACAAAGGTTCCGGCGGTCTGTGGAACAACAGCAAAGGCGCGCCCGGCAAGGATCCCCTTGTGCTTGCGGACAAACCGTTCGGGCAGTGGAACCGGTTCCGCATTGTGATGACCGGTTCGCACGTGACCATCTGGCTGAACGACAAACTCGTCGTCGATCATGCCGTGCTTGAAAACTACTTTGATCGTAAAGGCGGATTGCCGGCAAAGGGTCCGATCCAGTTGCAGACGCATGGCGGTGAAATCAGTTGGCGGAACATTCTGATCCGTGAGATCGGCAAGGAAGAGTCCGCCAACATTCTTCGCGCCGGCGGGGCCGCGAAGTTCTTCGGCAAGAAGTCGTCGGCGGATGCGAACCCTTCCAACGATGAAGGCTACACCACCATTTTCAACGGCAAAGACTTCGCCGGCTGGAAAGGTCCGACGCAGAACTATGAAGTGACGGCCGAAGGCACACTCAAGTGCAAAAAAGGCAAAGGCGGCACGATCTACACCGTGGACACCTTTGATGACTTCAGCGTGCGCTTTGAGTTCAAGCTTCCGCCCGGCGGCAATAACGGCCTGGCGATTCGTTACCCCGGCAGCGGCGACACCGCTTACGCCGGCATGTGTGAACTCCAAGTACTCGACAACACCGCCAAGAAATACGCAAAGCTCGACCCGCGGCAGTATCACGGTTCGGTGTACGGCCAATGGCCCGCCAAGCGAGGTCATCTGAAAAAGCCTGGTGAGTGGAACCAGCAGGAAGTGACTGTCAAGGGGCATCACATCAAGGTGACCCTCAACGGCACAGTGATTCTCGACAAGGACATCAGCACGATCAAGGAATTCATGGCTAAGCCGGAGAAGTTCAAAGGCCGACTGCGCACCAGCGGGCACTTTGGTTTCGCGGGGCACAGTGATCCGGTGGAGTTTCGCAACGTACGAATCAAACGCCTGAAGTGACAAGCAATCCTGGAAGCGAGAGCGAAGCCATGATCATGCTCAACCGCCAACCCGATGAACAGCCTGCGCTGGACGATCCTGCGTTTGTGATCGGCCAGTTGGTGCGTCATCGGCGGTACGGCTACCGCGGTGTGATCGTGGATTTCGACATGCGATGCCAAGCGAGCGAGACGTGGTATCAGAAGAACCAGACGCAGCCGAAGCGGGATCAACCGTGGTATCACGTGCTGGTCGACGGTTCGGACGTGGTGACTTACGCCGCACAGACGAGTTTGGCCGAGGACGATTCGTCCAACCCGGTGGAACACCCGCTGGTGCAGGCGTTTTTCGATGATTTTGTGCAAGGCCAGTATGTGCGCAATGACACGCCCTGGCCGACGTAAGAGATGAATTGACCGGTGATCGGCGGCCCTGCAACTCATGCATGGGCGCCGGGCGCCGACCTATGCTATATCGAGCCGTTCCATGTGTGGAACGTGGACCAAACAACAACAGGGACCAAGAAAATCGATCAACCCAGCAATCGGAGCAAGGCCATGACCGAGCCGCAACAGACGAAATCCTCGACCACCCCTTCCCGCCGCAAGTTCCTGGCGACATCGGCGACAGCCGCGACGCTGGCCGCCAGCCTTCCTTACGCCCGGGTGGCGCACGCTCAGGGCAGCGACATTATCAAAGTCGGACTCGTCGGCTGCGGCGGCCGTGGGACAGGCGCCGCCAATCAAGCGCTCAATGCCGACAAAGGCGCCCGCCTGGTCGCGATGGGTGAACTGTTTGAAGATCGCCTGAACAACAGCCTCAAGGCGCTGAACCCGCAGGGCAACCGTAAAGAGGTCATGGTTACGGATAAGAAAGGCAAGCACGTCGGCTTTGATGCTTACAAAGGTGTGATCGCCGAATGCGACGTGGTGCTGCTCGCGACGAGCCCGCACTTTCGTCCGATGATGGTCGAGGAAGCGGTCAAGCAGGGCAAGCACCTGTTCGTTGAGAAGCCGGTGGCGACCGATCCGGTGAACACGCTTAAATGTCTGGCCGCGTGTGAAGCGGGCAAGAAGAAAGGCCTGTCGATCGTGTCCGGATTGTGCTATCGCTATCAGAAGGCGAAGCAGGAAACGGTCAAGCAGATTCAAGACGGCGCGATCGGCGACATCCGTCACGCGCACACGTACTACTACACCAACCTGCTCTGGCACCGCGGCAACAACCCGAATTGGTCGGAGATGGAATACCAAATCCGCAACTGGCTTTACTTCACCTGGCTCAGTGGTGATCACATCGTCGAGCAGCACATCCACAGTCTTGACAAAATCGCCTGGGCGCTCGGCGACAAGTACCCGACCGCCTGCTCCGCGACCGGCGGTCGCATCCAGCGCACGGGCAAAGAGTATGGCAACATATACGACCACTTCGCGATGAATTACGAGTTCGAGGGCGGCATCACCGTCCACGCGACCTGCCGACAGATGGGCAACTGCGTAAGCAATGTGACCGACTACGTCGTCGGCAGCAAGGGCACGGCGAACCTCCAGTCGCACTACATCCAAGACCTCAAAGGCAACTTGGCGTGGCGTCAGCGTCGTATCCGCGGCGATGATATGTACCAGAATGAACACGACGAACTGTTCAAGTCAATCCGCGCCGGCAAACCGATTTACAACGGCGACTACATGTGCAACTCGACCATGATGGCGATCCTCGGCCGTGAAGCCGCGTACACCGGCAAACGTATCACCTGGGCGCAGATCATGAACAGCCAGCAAGATCTTTCGCCCAAGGGCGGCTACAAGTTCGGCCCGAACAAGGTCGAAGGCGTGCGCGTGCCGGGCGTGGCGAAACTGGTGTGAACCACAGACGGGCAAACTTTCTCCAAAA
>JANQKH010000047.1 GCA_028281215.1 Phycisphaeraceae bacterium
ATCACGCCGACGGCGAGCCCGCCGCCGACGCCTTTGGCCAGTGTCATAATGTCCGGCGTGATCGACCAGTGCTGATGGGCGAACCACTGTCCGGTTCGGCCGCAACCGGTCCATACTTCGTCCATGATCAGCAGCAAGTCATGTTCATCACACAAGGCGCGGAGTTCCGGCAGATAGTCATCATCGGGAACGCGCACGCCGCCTTCGCCTTGAATCGGTTCAACCATCACGGCCACGGTGCGTTCGTCGATGGTTTGGCGGACGGCGTCCAGATCGTTGAATGGAACGTGGACAAAGCCGTCGATCCAGGGTTCGAACCCTTCGCGCACCTTGGGTTGCGCGGTGGCCATCATGGTCGCGAACGATCGGCCGTGGAAACTGTTGTGCGTGGTGATGATCTTGTATCGATCGCGCACGCCGTTCGGGCCTTCGTTGCCGAAGAGTCGGGCGAGTTTGATGGCGGCTTCGTTGGCGTCGGCGCCGCTGTGACAGAAGAACGATCGGCCGTCGAAGCCGTGTTTAGCGATCGCCTCGGCAATGCGCGTTTGTGGATCGGTGTGCAACAGGTTGCCAACATGCCAGAGTTGATTCGCCTGTTGCGTAACCGCGTCGACCAAGTCTGGATGGCAATGCCCGAGAATACCCGCGCCGAATCCGGCGAACAGATCGAGGTACGTGTTGCCGTCGGTGTCCCACAGCCGGGAGCCTTCACCGCGCTCCATCGCAATGGGATAGCGGGGGTAGTTCAACGACATGAACCGGTCGTGGCGATCAATGATGTCCTGCGTGCGACTCATGCATAGGGTCTCGCGGTTGGGGCGAGGCAAGGTAGCACGGGCGCGGTGACGCCGCCACTGTTGCAAGGTTACGGATACAAAAATGGTTCAGGCGGCTTGCTTGGGTTTCGACAGTCGTCGCCGTGCGATGCGCAGAGCGATCTGTTGGATGGGATTGCGATTGCCCCACGGGCGCCAAGTGCGCACGAGGCGGTTTTCGTAGGCGTCATAGTGAATCGCGGTCGGCGCGGCGATGACTTTGCCGCGATTAAGAAGAATCTTCAATGCTTCGGTCGCCGCAACACCCGCGCACAGTTCGCATGCCATGGGCGTGGAAGGCCCGTGATGATTCGCCAGATCCACACGCGTGTCGTCAACCAGGTAGGACGCGTGAATCATTGATGGCGACAAGCCGAGCAACAATCGCAGCAATTGCTCTTCTTCGTCATGCCCATCAAGGCGGAAGTATTCTTCGAAGGTCATTTTGCCTGGCAGAAAGTTGAGCAGTGCCACGCCCATGCCCAGTGGTGCGGCAGTGATGGCGGGGATGCCCATGTCGGCGCAGGAGGCAAAAAGAAGCCGGCGCGTGTGGATGTTGAAAAAGTCAATGCCGTCGACGTAGAGATCCACGTCGTCGAGAAACGCGCGGACGTTGTCGTCGGTGACGCCTTCGGAAAACTTACGAATGTCCAGATCGGAATTGACGTCGCATGCCATCGACGCCATGACATCAACTTTGGGTTGGCCGACGTGGCTCAGTGTCGCCCCAACCTGACGATTGAAATTGACCATTTCAAACACATCAAAGTCGGCAATGTGAAACCGGCCCACGCCCAGACGCGTGAGGGTCAACAGGTGACTGCCGCCCACGCCACCGAGTCCGGCGATCGCGATGCGTTTGGATCGCAGTTGATCCTGCTCCTGTTCGGTCACCCAACCAATGTTGCGTGAGAACGCATCGTCATAATGGGTTTGGGGTTTGTGATTCATACTTGATGCGTCAAAACGTCGGTCAAGGCTTCATGCATGTCAGCCGGGGTATTCAGGTATTCGTTGCGTCGGGCTTGCTCCATTGCAGATACGATTCGATATCGGTGTCCGCGATTGAATCGGCAGTTAACCGGAAACGATTGTCAAACAGTGTTTCGGGCAGGGGATTGCGGGCGTATTGCACAAACCGTTTTGGCATCGAGTCGCGCTTGAGCCAGGCCATCAGGTCAACCGCTAGCAGGACAACCGGATGGTTTTTCACGGTTGGGTAAGTTGTTTCGCGGCCGATGGCGTTGAAACCGAGCATCTTTTTGTAGAAGCCGGCGTGATGCGGATGCACGCCGCAGAGCACAATGCTCTTGCCGTAGTAAGCCTGGAAATACACGTAGTGCATCATGCCCACCATCGCGTTGAGCGAACGAGTAACCGAAGAACGCCGGTCGGCGAGCAGGCTCACTTCAACCAGATGCCGGCCTTGATCACGCAATTGATCTAACTCCGCCTTGTAGACACAGTCCAACGGCAGGTCGCCGCGGTCATGAATGATCGTGAGCGTGCTGGCAAGGTCGTTGCCGCAGTGACCGGTGATGACGGCAGTGCTCGGCGTCAGCACTTGAGGTGCGGTGTGAAGAGCGAAGGGGTTCTCGTCAATGATGTCGATCTGGCGATAGGACCGGTAAACCAGTCGCCACGCTTCCATGACCTGATCGATGGAATCCGCCACGCCAAAGCGCAGGTCGGTCGTGCGACGCGACCGCGCGACGTCCCCTGCGTTGGACGAGCCTGTTGGCGTTGCCTTGATCATCGCCGCAGCCTTCTCTTACCGCGCTTCGGCGGCGGGCTTGGTGTATCCCGCACCGATTCCGAAGCGATTTCACTTGTTCCATCGGGCGAATTGCCCAAGCGTTTGGACGTTAAGCGGAATGCCGCGGCCTGTTATCGCGATCGCTTGGTGGTTGGGCCGTCTGTGACGATTGGGGCGGTTGGTCAATCGTTGCAATCGGAATCGCGCTGATGCAGATAATCGCTGATCGGCGATTGCGATACCTCTTGGACGGGAAACAGATATCGGTCGTTGAACACGGAAGGTTCCGCCGGATGCGATGCCAGGAATTGGACGGCCGGCGGCGCCGCAGTCGCCACACGCCAGTGGTTGATATCACACCGCATGAGTTGCGTCGGTCGATCGTTCACGGCTCCGTAGGGTTGCGGTTCCCCCACGCAGGTGAATCCGAATCCCTTTTCATAGAACCGCCGCACGCTGGGCGCCACGCCGATGACAAAGTCGCTCGCATCGTGCAGCCTTCCCCAAGACCAGATCAACCGCATCAGCCACAACAGCGAGTCGGTGGTGCGTGACATTTCACGCCGGCGATCACCGAAAAGGCTGACTTCAAATACGGTGCGCCCCTGATCGCGCAAGGTGTTCAGTTCGTTCGCAAAGCATCGGTCCAGCGGCAGACCAAGATCGCTGTCGCGAATTGCAGTCAACGTGGATACCGGCAGCGGACCGATCCAGCCGGCGACAACCAGCGCGTGCTCGGTTGCCGCTTGTGGATGGGTGTGAATGCGATGTTTGTTGGGTTTGATCGCGTCCGATCGACGCAGCCAGTTGTAGGTCAGTCGCCACGCGTCAACCACGGACGACAGCGATGCCACGGGCATGGTCACGAAGCCGGTGGATGCTACATTGCCGGTCAAGGCGTTCGAATTGGTGGACGATTCGCGCATGATTCGGTGTGCCCAAAGTTTGATATCGACGTTCGACGATCCGGTTGTGAGGCTTGAGGTGACGGGTACCGGGGAATTTGTGGGAGGAATCTTTGGCGAAACCGAGTCACTATGGGCGATCTTCAATCAGTACGTATGCGTGCATTATGGCTTTGTGAGCAAGGGGTTACGCCGTTTCGCCAAATGGATCGACCTGACGGAAGTGGCCCTGCCATAAGGATTTGCTGGAATTGAGCCTTGCATTATGGGACGTCGAACCTTACAATCCACTGCCCGGTTACCGGACTTCCCCATTGGTTCGGCTCGCCTCCGGGCAAAGCTTTGCGTCCTGGAAGAGCGTTCGTTCATATTTGACTGAAAGGGTTTGCTGATGGTGCCACGAAGGGTGATCGTTATCGCACTGACGATGGTGTTGTTCACTTCGCTGCAAACGAGGGCCCAACAAGGCCAACCGGTTCAGCAAAATCAGAACGGCGACGCGCATGCCGCTGTGCTCGAGAAGATGCAACAACAGTTGCAACAGATGCAAGGCGTGGTTGCTCAACTTCAGGCGGAGAATCAACACCTGCGCCGCGCATTGCAGAATCGCAATCAGCAACAGCATGGTAGCCAGAGCGGCTACACCAACATCTTTGCGGACGATTCACCGCACATCGAGTTTTATCCACCTGCCGGCGCTCAGCCCCCGAGTTGGATCGATGCTCTGATCGAAGCCAACCGTCAACGTCAACTGGAAGACTGGGCGCAGCGTCGCGCCAATGAGCGCCTGGTTGATCGCCGGTTGCTTCAGATTCGCGCTGAATCGCGTGCTATCGGTGCACGCTATGCCCCGCGGCCGTTACGCGAAGCTGTTCTTGCCGGTGGTGATCCCGAGCAGGCGCGCGGTCAACTGGTCGAAGCGCGTACCGAAGATTTCAATACGTTGATCAATCAGCCGGTGGTGCAGGAATATCTCAAGTACAAAGTATCACTGATCGAAAGCGGTGCGGCGCGTTTTGCCGCTCCGGCTTTGGCTAACGGTTACATCGCCGATGCAAATGTCATCCTGCTGGCCGATCG
>JANQKH010000107.1 GCA_028281215.1 Phycisphaeraceae bacterium
AACGAAGTCGTCAACGGCCTGGCGGACCCCGCCGCCGTCCCCATCGTGCAGATGCCTGTCGGCACCGCCAATGTCCTCGTCCGCGAACTCAACCTGCCCTGGAAACCCAAAGGTGTCGCCGCACTGGTGGAGTCCGGCCGCGTCATGCGCTGCGACATGGGCGAGATCGAACCGTTGAACACGCCGGTCGCCGCGGACTTTGCCGACGCGCCGTTGCATGCCACCGCGCGACGGTTCCTCGTCGTGATGAGTTGCGGCTTCGACGCCATGGTTATCGAAGACATCCATCACAACCGATCGGGCAAGCTCGGCCTGCGTGGCTATGTGCGGCCGATCTTGCGAACTCTTCGCCACTACACGCCGCCAACAATTCACGTCACGGTCGACTGCGGCGAACCGCACACCGGCGCGATGGTCGTTGTCAGCAACAGTCGAAATTACGCCGGTCTGTTCAGCGTGGCCGACAAAGCCGCCATGGACTCCGGCGTGTTTGATGTCTGTATTCTCCCCACAGCGAACCTCGCCGCACTGTTGCGTTACGGCTTCGCCGCTTGGCGGGCGCGAATATCCTCGCTGCCCGATGTGACTTACCTCAACGCGTCGGCCATCACGATCCAAACTGCCGACCCGGACGCCGACCCCGTTCCTGTTGAAGTTGACGGTGAACACTTCGGCCAAACTCCCGTCGCTGTGCGTATTCAACCACGAACGCTTCCCATCGTCGTTCCGAAAAACGAAAACGATACGCAGCCAAGCGAATTGGAAGATCAATCGTCATCTAATCATCCTGCTCCAGATCACTCTGCTCAATCGGCCGACTGATCACATACGATTCATTCAACCAACGGCCCAAATCCACCTGCCGGCATCGCGGCGAGCAAAACGGGAACGACTCCGCCGCCGGCGTCGCACCCTTCCCGCAAATCGGGCAAGGCGTGGACTTCAACAATTCCGCCTGCTGCGAATCATCTTCATCCGGCGAATCCAACCCGCGCTCCATCGTTCCTTCCAAAGTGCCCGGTTTGCCCAACGCATCCAGCGCGTCCAACGCTTTCACCAACGCCTCCGATCGCTCCGCCCATCGCCCACCGCCGGCCATTGAAATCGATCGCGAATCCGATTCGCCATGTTCAATCGATACCGCCAACACATTCGCCCCCAACGCATCACCCACGCGCTGCGCCCACTCGACCGCAACCAGCGCATCGCATCCCAGATCATCCACGCCGTCAAACCCGATCGTCTCGGCGTCCAGTTCGCCATCCAATCGGTATGCATCGATATGCACCAACCGTAAACCACCCGGCTCGGCCGCATCGTATTCCTGCGACATCACAAACGTCGGGCTCGACACCCGATCGCGGCCGATCCCCAACCCATCGGCCAACCCGCGCACAAACTGCGTCTTGCCCGCGCCCAGTTCACCGTTCAACGCAATCACATCGCCGGCCTCCGCCAATCGCCCGACCGCCGCGCCAATCGCCAGCGTCTGTTCGAGACCTTCGCTCGTGCCTTGCCAGATGATGTCGCTTGATCGTGCCATGGTTATTGAGGCTGCCGGGATGACCCTGTTTTGAACATCGTGAACATCGAGCGTTTTTCAGGACACTGAGCAAACAGTTGATGTTGATGCCGAAGCCATTCCATCTTTTTTCTCTCACCATCTCATCACCTCTCGGTGACCTCGGTGTTCTATCAAGTCAACCACAATCATTCATCAATCCCCAGGTCCTTCTTGGTAAAAAGTGCGTCGAAGGCAAAACCTGCGCCTTCGATGTTTTCCCGCGCCCCTTCCTGTCGATCGATCACCGCGATGATCGCGACCACTTTCGCGCCCTCTGCTTGCAGCACCTTCGCCGCCTCGAGCACCTGACCGCCGGTCGTCGCCACGTCTTCCACGATGATGATCCGTTCGTCGGCCGACAGTTTGCCCTCCAGTTGCTTGGCCGTGCCGTAATCTTTCTTCTGATTGCGGATCAACACGCTCGGCTTGCCCGTCGCGATCGACGCCACTGTCACCAGCGGAATGCCCCCCAACTCCGCACCGGCCAATCGATCGATCGGCCCCGACTCGGCGAACTTGCCAATCGACTCGGCAAACAATCCACCCAACGCGTGCAGAATGTCAGGCTGCGTCTCGAACAGGTACTTGTCCAGGTAGTACTTGCTCTTGCGGCCGCTACGCAGCGTGAACTCGCCGTGCAGCAATGCCGCATCACAAATCCGTTTGGCAATGGCATCGCGTGTCATGGTTGATTCCGAGGAGGCGTTCGTGTTGGTTTCCGTGGCGGTGGTCATGATCGTTCCCTGATCTGAAGGTTGGTTGGTCACTTGGCCGAGCAGTATAGGAAGCCATGCCCCGTGCTCGGCCCGTTGGCACCTTGCTGCCCACTTCCATTCGCCACCTCTCCGGCTCGCCAACTGTCTTGTTTTGCTGATTCCCCGAACGCTCGCCTTCCCGCGCTCCCACTCTCCAATTCGACGACACCTGTGCGCACCGCGGACATGTCCGGACACGCACCCCCCACCCCGCGAGACCCGAAATCGATATAAACCTTTATTTTATCAACATATACACAATGTCCACCCGATGTCCGGACAGATTTCCGGACATCCAGCCCCCATTTACGGCCCAAAATCGCCGGCCGCCATGTCCGGCCGGACATCCAATCATGTCCGTTCCATGTCCGGACATGTCCACCGGACACGCCGGCGCGCACATCCGTGCGCGCGACATGGCCCAGACCGGCACACACATGAGTACCCATGGGCGCACATGAAAACGGATGTCGAGTTCGCCGTTCAGACATCATGCACAGACTATACCAGAAACCCAAACATTTTTCAAACTCATTGCCGCCGTTCAAATCGCCGCGCGTGGTCCGTCCCCTCATCGGTCTCCGGCCGAATCCCGCCAGGATGGCAGGTCTATGTCACCTTACTGCCACGCGGTCTGCGCAACGAATCACGCCACATAGACCCACCATCCTGGTGGGATTCGCCACAGGCGAAGACCGTTCGACTCGATATGCTGCATGACATGGCGCATCGAGCATGCAATTCTGCCGTCTACACGGTCGGTCTGATTTCGATGTTCTTGGGGGTCTTCAATGTCACCGTGACCTTCGCCACGAACGACTACAGCAACACACTTCGATGGGCTTTGGTTTTCGCGGTTTAAGCCGGTCTCTGTTTTGTGACTTTGATTGTCATCGGATCAAGCCGTTGGTGTTGGTTGGCCGTCATCTCCCTTTTGCCGATCATTTATGTTGCATTTGAAGTGGTTCGGCGCGGCGGCGGTTAACCACCGGCTGTAAATGCGGTGGATTTGCGTGCCGCCGGCGAACGGTACACGGATTACCGCGCTGGACGTTTATATATTCATCATTGCCGCCGACATTCAAACCAACGGCTTGAACCCACCATACACCATGCGTTTGGCGTTGAAGCCGGAGTTGGAGGAGGCCATGAGGTCCGCCATGCGTGGATCGTTGGCGACTTTTTCGTTGACCCGGTCGCGCGCCTCGCGCGAGTCGAAGACCACCCATCCGAAGATGATCGCTTCCTTCTCGTCGGCGTCCACGGCATCGACGAACGAGCGTGTGCCGGCCAAGGTCAGGTCGTCGCCGACGAATTCCAGATAGTCGAGTGCTCCGTGTTCCTTCCAGATTTCCGCCACGGCTTCAACGAGACTCCGATATTCATGAAGTTGAGCGTGCGGGATGGGAAGGACGAATCCATCGATGTATTGGGCCATGCCTGCTCCAATGCGTCGGGCTGTTGAATCCGGTGGATTGAGTTGAACGACATCCGCTGCGAAGTTGCCGGCGGCGGTGCGGTGGTTTGGTTCACATTGTACGCACGGGGGAGGTCCCACCGAGCTGAATCAGACCAACACGCCCGTTCCTTTCCACCCTCCCCTTCTCTCGGAGGCCGAGGAGCCGGATTCGGCACCCAGCGCTGAATGCCGCTATGGAACGCCGTTCCTATTTATTTTGTTATTGACCTATTTAGCTAAATAGCTATACTTAAACATATGAAACTCGCCGCCCATATTTTCAAAGCGCTGGCCGACCCCACGCGGCGGCAGATTCTCCAGGAACTCAAGGCGGGCGAGATGCCGGCCGGGGAGATTGCCGCGTTGTTTGAGATGGCCGGTCCGTCGGTGTCGCGACATCTCTCGATCCTCAAACACGCGGAACTGATCCATGAACGCAAGGAAGGGAACCGGATTTTCTACGAGCTTCAACCGGATCGGCTGGCCCATTGCTTGAATGACTTTCTCAGTCAGGTGTGCCCGACGCAGATGGTGCAGCGCAAGAAGTTGGCCCGGAAAACAGCGACGAAGAAAAGTTCAGTAACGAAAAAAACAACGTCAAAGAAGTCAACAAAGCAAACCACAACGACAAAGAAAACGGGTCGTGGAACACCGACAACCGGGAAAGGCAGGACGGCATGAGAATTGCCATTACAGGCGGTACGGGGTTTGTCGGTCGGCATCTGGCGAGGGCGCTGGTAGCCGAGGGCCATCAGGTGCATCTGGTCAGTCGCGGCGTCGATCAGCGCGACGATTCGATCACCCAACTTGCCAACGCGACTGTGTTTGAAACCGGCATCGATGACCTGCCCAACTTAGAGCGCGCGTTGGCCGGCTGCGATGCTGTAGCGCATTGCGCGGGGATCAACCGGGAGTTGGGCACGCAAACCTATGACGCGGTGCACTTACGCGGCACAGCAAACGTGGTCAAGGCTGCGGAACGGCAAGGCGTCGACAAAATTGTGTTCATGAGTTTTTTGCGGGCGCGACCGAATTGCGGATCGCGATATCACGAATCAAAGTGGGCCGCGGAACAGATCGTGCGCAGGTCGAAACTGGATCACACGATTCTCAAAGCGGGGGTGATATACGGCGACGGCGATCACATGCTCAATCACCTGAGCCGTGCGTTTCACACATTTCCCGTTTTCGCGCTGGTAGGGATGAAAGATAAACCCGTGCGGCCGGTGGCGATCGATGATCTGGTGGCGGTGATCAGGGCGTCGCTGTTGGATGGTCGACTGTCGAACACGACATGTGCGGTGGTCGGGCCGGAACAACTGACGTTACAGGCTGCGGTGCAGCGCGTGGCCGAGGTCGTGGATCGTCGGCCACTGTTTGTGCGGATGCCGATCGCGTTTCACAAGGTGGTCGCGTGGGTTTGCGAACGGTTGATGAAAGAGCCGATGGTGGCGCTGGCGCAGGTACGCATCTTGAGTGAAGGCGTAGCGGAACCGGGCCCGTTGGCGGCGGCGCTACCAGAGGATTTACTGCCACGGACACCGTTTTCGGCTGATCAGATTCGAGCCGGCTTGCCGGAGCCGAGCGGGTTTGGGTTGAAGGATTTGCGATGTCCTTCACCACGTCTGCGTTGTCATTAGCGACGGCTCAGGAGAACGATCGTGGCCAAGTGACGGAACCGTGGCGCCGCATGCGGTGATGATTGGAATGATGTACGCCGAATCGCGTCCGTCATCGAGTCGGTCAATTCAAGTAGGCGTTACGACGACGCTTGACGTTTGTACCGGACGATGCTCACGACAAATGCGATCACCGCCGCCAGGATCAGGCCGAAGCAGGTGGCGGTGAACATGAGTTCGATGTGGGGGATGCTGCCGTAGTTGACCGAGGGCGCGGCGGCGCCCGGGTTGGCTGCGAGGTAGGCGGCGATGCCTTTGCGGGCAATGAATTCATACAGCACACTGCCGACGAACATACCGAAGACGACACCGCCTTGAAGGATGTACCAGACGACCAGAAAACTGAATCTTCTGGCAGGCGGCGGCTGCGAGGCGGGGGATGGTGTACCCGGGGATGACGACGCTGACGATGCGGATGGTGGCGTGGCGGTCGCTGTCAGTGCAGACGTACTCGATGTAGTTCCCGCTCCGGACGATGTTTCTAATTCATCAGTACCTTGATCGCCGCTGACACCCGCGTGGGCAAACGAGTTCCCGTGCCCCATTCCAGCCGTAGCCCAAAACGCCATGACCCGCCCGGCGTCGCGCCAATGCTCATCGCCCGGCTGTTTGACTTTGTGTTCCTTCTTCAACTGGCCGGTCGCGGCGAGCGATTGCATCTGCCGCAGGTCGAACGGACCGGCCGGTTCGGGGTGAGCTTGAATGATCCATTTGGCTGCCATGGTGGTCGTGTCACGTCGCGCGGGCTCGCCCCCATCATCGATCAAACGATTTAGGAGATCGGCAAAACAGCAAGCCGAACAACAATCCCGAGATCACGCCGGTGACGGAACCCCAAGCCAGATCCCTCAGCAGGATATTGCCGTCAACGGCGAGCTCCCTCAGTTGTTCGAAAGTGTTCGGGCCGTATGCCATTGGAATGCCATGGTGTTCCCCGTGTGATAATCAACTTGTTCCGCGAAGCGGATACCCGGTCGAGATTGGAAATGATAATCCATCGCGGCATCGCGAGAAGCACTGCGGGATTATCGCATCAAGATCTTTTCCACGGCCTCGACAAATTGAAAAAAATGGCCAAACCCCACACGATTACGCCACAAATCAGAGAACCGACAATCAAATGAACCCAATGTTCGGCTTTCCAGAGTTCGGACTTGAATGAACGAATAACGATGCCGAGTCGATTCGGCGGGCCACTGAGTTCCTTTTCATACATCGTCTTCCAACTCAGGTAGTAGACCGTGTGCCCAACCGCCACGCCAAACAAAAATCCAAGGCCGCCGATGGCAAGTTGTAATGCATAATCACGTTTTGGGGGCTCAAGGTTGCGTGGTTTTCGTTCCGGGAATAGGCCCTTGACCTTTCCCGCCTCCGCCCATTCCTGCATGCCTTCTCGCCAAACCAAATCGCCGCGAGACAAACGCCCGTCCACCGCCATCTCTCGCAATTCATCTGAAGTGAAAGGCCCTGAATCCTCCCCATCAATTGAAACTGTCCATGGTTTTCCCATTGGTTTGCCCTCATTAAATTGTTGGAATAGGTACTGACAATCCCTTCGGTCACACCCTGAAAATCGCCCCCAAGCGTTTGCCCATCAGCATGCCGGCGCCGACAAGGGTGACCGTCAACAGCGCCATGCCCCAGACGCCCATGGCGCTGGCGATGTAGCGGCCGTCGCCGAGTCTTAAGAACAAGTCATAAATTGCTTTGGTGATCGGGTAATGCTCTTCCTTTTGCGCGAGGATGAGTGAGTCGCTGACTTCGAGCATGGCGAAGCTGAACGCAAGGATGCCGCCGGCAATGAGGTTGGCCATGATCAACGGCACAACGATTTTGCGAATCGCCTGCATCGGTGTCGCGCCGAGATTCAAAGCTGCTTCTTCGAGTTGGCCGGAGGTCTGTTGCAAACCGGCCGACGCACTGCGCACGACGTACGGCAACCGGCGAATTGCATACGCGATGATCAGGAACATGATCGGGTTGGGCGATTGGCCGGTGACCTGCATCGCCGCGGCGCCGCCTTCCCAACCCCACGACGTGAACAGTTCATTGAGCTGCGGGAACGGCCAGGCAAGGCTCATCGCGACGAAGCCGAACGCCATCACCAAACCCGGTACGGCGAGCGGCAACATCGCCAAGCTATCAAGCAACCAACCGCCTTTGATCTTCACACGCACGACGAGATACGAAATCGCAAGGCCCACCGCAATGCAGATGAGCATCGCAATAACCGCGTAGAGCAGGCTGTTGTTGATGGACTGCGTGGCGAGGTTGTGCGTCAGCGCGTTTTCATAATGCTCAGTCGTCCACACGCTGGGGAGGACGGATTTGTACCACTGTTCGACGCCGCTGAAACTGTTGAGCACGACACCGAGATGCGGCAGAACCGCCAGAAGAATCACAAAGAAAAACGCTCCGCCGGCAAGCAGGCTTTTGAATGCCGGCAGCCGTCGCGTGTTGGACGCGATCGACGCTTTGGATTGCATTTCGTAATTCTTGCCGCCAAGTAAAAACTTGCCCATGAGGTAGAGCGCCACCGCCACGGCGAGCATCATCACCACCAGTGCGTACGGCCGCGGGCTCGACTGCACTTCGTTGATGCCGTAGAAAATCTGCACCGGCGTGACCGTTTTGTATTCAAACATGAGCGGCGTGCCGAGCTCAGTAAAACTCCAGATGAATACGATCGTCGCGCCGGCGAACACGCCCGGCGTGATCAATGGCAATGTCACCCGGCGAAACCGCGTCCAGCGACTCGCGCCCAAACCCTGCGCCGCTTCATCGAGTGCGGGGTCGAGGTTCGCCATCGCCGCGGTCACGTTCAGATAAAGAATCGGATACAGATGCAGCGCTTCCATGATGACCACGGCCGGGAACCGCCCCCCCGTCGCTTCGCCGCCAAGGAAGTCGATGCCCGGATCGGAAGGATCGAGAATGCCCCACTGCCAGAGCAGCGTGTTGAGCGCACCACTACGTCCGAGCAACGCCTGCAAACCGATCGCGCCGACGAACGGCGGCAGAATCAGCGGCACCATGATCAGGCTGCCGAACAATCGCTTGCCGAGGAAGTCGTATCGCGTCGAAAGATGCGCCAATGGGAGTGCAATGATCAGGCAGAGCAACGTCGTGCATGCCGCGATGGCAAGACTGTTGAGCAAGCCTTCGATGTAGAGCTGATCATTGAAAACGCCGACCTCTCCGACAAAGTAGCGGGCGGTGAAGTTGCCGGTGTCGGCATCAAT
>JANQKH010000160.1 GCA_028281215.1 Phycisphaeraceae bacterium
GGTGCTCGACCTTCAACAGCGCGGCGCTTTGGTCATCCTCGCCGGCCACACCAACACCGAACGCCCCTTCCTGCCAACCTATCGCCAGATGATTCAGGACCGGGTACGTAAGTCGTTGCAGGTTGAAGTAAGTGAATCGGACAAAGCGCCAATGACGTATGCGTGAACGCGGCATGGATGCCAGGCCAAAACCAACCCGTAGCGACAGCGAGGGGACTGGACGTTGCACCCGGTATCACGAATGGGCAGCCGATTGCGACGACTTGCCAAATCGATACGCTTGAGCGTGTGGCGTTGATCGGCCGTAAGACAACACGCAAAACCTTAAGCAGGTTCGCGTCTTCATACCACCGCGTCGACATCAAGTGGCTGCGTGCTCACTGCAAGTGCACTTTTATCGCCGTCAAGCTCAACACCCGTCTTCATCCGTGAGTACAACCGATCGGTCAACAGAACGACGACACACACGTTGAAGCCTGCCAAGGCCAGCACAAAGGCCGCGTAGGCGCCGGTCTTTGAGTTCCACACGTCACCCATCACGACGCGTTTGAAATCGAACATCTGCGCAAGAACAGCCAGGCCAACCACGATGATGCCCCAGTTGGCGAGGATGAATGTCAGGTGATTGAATCGGTCGTGTGGCAGTGGGACACACCGACAGCGGTGGATCAACAGCGCCACGGTCATCCCAATGGCGAACAGGCAAGGCAACGTGGCGGGCTTAGCCAGGAACCCGTGGTTGGCATCCTGCCACAACGACGACCACGAAAAGATCCAGACGGCGTCAAACAAACCCAACATCAAACAATACGTTGCAATCAACAAAGCAGTGATCGCAACCGACAGGGTCATGCCCATCAGCAGTCGACCGGCTCGCGCATGGGCTCCGCCGCGATCCAAGACGCGGCCAACGATATACATCAATTCCGCCAACACCAGAATGCCCATGAAACCGTTGACACACACCCAGTATTCGTACACGTTGTAATCGTGGCTGAAGGGACGCATATAGACCGGCGTGTTCAACAATCCAAATCCGCTGCCGAAGTAGACCCAATAAAGTGCGACACCCCAGATGCAAAGGTGCAAACAGGCAAGGAACACAGTCTTGGTAGCCGATATTTCATCCTTATTCATCATGGTACGCCCATCCGGGAGAGCTTTTTTTTCAATCGACCATTCAAGGTCACCACTCCATGCTGGTTACCCGGAACACCCACCCGAAGCGCCAGCAAGGAAATACTCCGATGCAACCACTGAACGCCATCTCCTGCACTTCGGGCTGGTTGGCGTATCGGCTTACACTACGACGATGACACACCATCAAACGAAGCATGTCCGCATGCAATCCATCCCTTCCATTGTGGCGATGGGCTTGTGCCTTGTCATCGCATCATCCCTACATGCGGACGATGCAAAAACCGAAAAGGATCTGGTGACGCCGGTGATGACCGACGATACCCCGGCGGCGGGACGGCGTGTACGGCAAGTGGCGCCGGAGTATCGCGGAACGGAGGTTTACCACGCGTTGTATCTGCCGACCGATTGGAAGCCGGGCGGCAAGTATCCGGTCCTCGTGGAATACACAGGCAACAAGTTCCCAGCGTGCGGGTCGACCGGCGAGGTCAAAGACGCAAACCTGGGTTACGGCTTGTCCGGCGGCAAAGGGTTTATCTGGGTGTCGATGCCCTACGTGGCGAAGGGTCGCAAGAAGAACACAGTGACATGGTGGGGTGACCGGCAGGCGACGATCGACTATTGCAAAACGAACGTGCCGCGCATCTGTAAACAGTTCGGCGGTGATCCGGAAAGCGTGTTCATCTGCGGCTTTTCACGCGGCGCGATCGGGGCAAGCTACATTGGACTGGCGGACGACGAGATCGCCGGGCTTTGGAAAGGCCTGATCACGCACGACCATTTCGACGGCGACCGCAAGTGGGGGTATCCCGACAGCGATCGAAAGTCAGCATTGAAACGGTTGGCGCGCCTGAAAGGCCGACCGGCGCTGGTGTGCGGCATCGGAAATGATTTTCTGCGTGAACATCCGAAGTTGGGCGCGTTCACCTTTCTGCGTCCACCGGTGGCAAAGCTGTTCACGATCCCCGAAGGCAAAGTGATTCACCCGCACACTGATCGTTGGATGCATCGGACAAGCCAGTGGCGCGATCAGGCGCGGCAGTGGCTGGCGAAGCACAAATAACGGGCATTGCCAGTATGAGGCAACATCAACGTCGGCGATCACCCACCCGCGAACCCTTGGCGTATCAGCAGCCCTGCTGGAAACAATCGATCAACACGCGAACAGAATGGGCCAGGGCTTGAAGCAGACCATAAGCGCCGAAGAGGACCAGACCGACATCGACCACTGCGTAGGCGATTGTTCTTTTCGGGGCCCGTTTGAACCAGCCGTCCATGAGGTACGCGTGCAGGTTGCTCAGACCGAGAAAAATGATGGTGACTACAACGCCAGCAACCGCCCCACCGACGCCGCCTCCGAGAAGGCCGATCCAACCTGCATCACACCCAACAGCGGCGCCGATGACGGCGCCGAAGCACAATCCTATGAATCCAAGTAACTCGTCGAGTGTCATCACATGCCGCCATCCATTCAAGCAGGCCGCCACCCTACTTCTTCGGTTTCACCGGCGGCGGGCTCGCCTGTTCGATGAAATGCATTCGCACGCCGCGCTCGGAGACGGCTTTCGTCAGTGCCCGCTGGGTATCTTCCAACTGATCATTCCAGAATCGAAGTTGCTGTTGGGCTTCTTGGGTCTCCCGTTCAATCTTTAGCCATTCGTTGCGTATCTCGAAAAACCGACGGTTGAGCACTTCCAGCTTTTCCTTGTTGGCCTCGAATGCCTTCTCCTCCTCGTTCAGCCGATCGATCTGTACTTTCCATTCGGCGACCTGAATGGCGGCGTGGTCCCCCATCGGACGGTCAGCGAAAAGCTCGGTCAGGTACTTGACTTTGTCGGTGAACTCACGGCGTTGATCGCGAATCGCCTGCGGCCGCTCGATGATTCGTTTTTGAATCATGGCCGGATTGTCGAGAACTTCCATGATGTTCAGACCGGCGGTCCCGTCGTGATCGCTCATGAAACGAAGTCGGGCGGTTTCCAATTCGGAAAGTTTTCGCCGATAGCGTGTAACTTCTTGATGGTAAAACTTCTTTTGACCCAACAGCATGTGGTCCAAATCCGTCCTCACCATTCTTAAGTAGGACGCGACCAGTTTGTTGGCGATCCTCGCAGCGAGGTCGCCTTCCTGAAGGGTGACGTCCACGCGGATCACATTCAGGGTCTCGCTCGAAATCTCTTCGGTGACGGTGATGGCGTCTCGCAGTTGCTCAATTCGTTTTTGATACTGAATCTTCCCGTCGACGGTGAGCACGGCGTCGTCGGTGTAAGGTAAATCCTTATGCAATTCGTCGATGTCCTTGATCAACTGAGCGAGCGCCGGCTTGCCGGTGAAGTCGTACTGAAGCGACAACTTTCTGTTTCGAATGGCTTCGGCCAGCAGATCTGATCCATCGTCCGGTGCAGGCATCGAATCCAACTTGATCCGAAAACGGCTGGTCGCGGTGTAACCCCTGGTCAATTCACCGTAGACATACCACGCCCCGCCACCCATGCCGCCCAACACGAGCAGAACCAACAAAACGATGAAGAGCTTTTTCATTCCGGTCTCCCAGTACGAACGTTTCATGGATGAACGACCACACAATCAGGCTGGCGCAAACCATCGATGCATCGAATCAACACACGCGGCAATCACGGCTTTTGTGGGATGAGACTCGGATTCCCCTTCCGCGGCGGCTTGCGGGCATTTTCGATCACGCGGATCTGCATGCCCCGTTCGGACACCGCCATGGTCAGCAGGACCTTCACGCGGGTGAGCTCATCATTCCAGAATTTCAACTGGTCCTGCGCCTCGGTGATTTCCTGGTTGATCTTCTTCCATTCGTTAAGCATCTCGGTGTGATTGCGAACCAACGCGTTCAGGGCGTCCTGTTGCCCCGTGCTTTTGGCGATCGCCGCGTCGACGGTGTCACGTTCGGCTTTCCATTGAGCCAGTTGGATCGCCGCCTGATCGCCCAACTTTTCATCGCCGGCGGTCTCCAACAGGTATTTGATCTTCGCATCCAACTCCGAGCGCTTGGTTTTCAACTTGGGCAAGGTGTTGAGAGTCTCCCGGACCAAATCAGGATTGCTCACGACGTCGAGACCGGTGATCCCCGGCGCGACCTCCTTCGCGGCGAAGCGGGTTTTCTGCGTCTCCAGTTCTGACAACTTGCGGCGGTAGCGCATCACCTCGGCCGTGAAGAATTTTTTCTTTTGAATCAACGCGTCATCCAACTCATTGCGAACTTTTTTCAGGTAGGCTTCCACGAGTTTGTTGGCGACGTCGGCCGCTAGTTCACCGTTCTCCATTTTCACACTGACGGACACGACTTCCATGCCGTTCTCCTGCTTTTCAATCGATACGCTGATCGCACGCTTCAATTCGGCGATGAGCTCGCGATATCGATACTCCCCTTCCTCGGTCAACATATTGTCATCGGTGCGCGGCAAATCGCGGTGAAGTTCGTCCACATCTTTGATAAGTTGATCAAGCACGGCGCGGCTTTTGAAGTCATACCTTGCAAGCATCCGAATGAGTTCGGCATCGCGAGCCGTTTCGATCCCGTGGCTCGAAGAATTCTCCGCGGCTGTCAGGTCCACCCGCCGCTCGAAGCGCACCGTCGCCGTGTATCCCTTCGACATTTCCACGTAAACGACCACCGCCACCGCACCGCCGATGACCAGGGCGATGATGGAGAATGTGATGAGAACCTTTTTCACAAACCACCTCCGGCTTGACGCTGGCCCACCGAGAACGAACGGGTTGCATGATAACCGATCGAGACAGAGACCAATCGCGCCGATCATTGTGCCATGGCTGGCTTGCCCAGCCGTGAGTCTAAAGTTCTACCGCACGGCTGGACAAGCCAGCCGTGGCACTCGAATGGGCGCACGGCACGTTCCAGCGTTTCTACCCACCTACTCTCCAACCACCTTCTTCCGTCGCAACACGTGATGATAATGCTGCGCGAAGCGGTGGGCTTCATCCCGGATAGCCTGGCAGAATTTCAAGCCCAGGTTCTCCCGGCCCAGACGAATCGGTTCACTTTTCGCCTGCATGTAAATCAGCTCTTCCTTCTTCGCCAGTGAAATCACCATCGGCGGTTTGGCGTCCAACTGGTCGAACGCTTCAAGCGCGGCGTGCAACTGACCGAGGCCGCCATCGATGATGATCACATCAGGGTAGAGTTCATTCCCTTGGCCGGCTTCACGGTAGCGCCGGCTGACGACCTCGCGAATCGCAGCGTAGTCGTCGTTCGTCACCGTTTTGATTTTATACCGTCGGTATGCGTTCTTAAACGGTCGGCCGTCGATGAAACACACCTTGCTGCCCACGGTTTCGTTGCCTTGCAGGTGGGCGATGTCGATGCATTCGACACAGCGGATGGCGTTGTCGATGCCGAGCGTTTTGCGCAAGGATTCGAGGCCTTTCTTCGGGTCGACGTGGAACGATTCGGTTTCGGGTTGCCAGCCGTCTTTCTTGCTTCCGCGTTCGTCGAGTTTTTCGATGGCTTTGATCTGATCGCGGAGCACAGCCGCGCGTTCGTAATCGCGCTCCGACGATGCTTCTTCCATCTCCTTCCGCAGCTCGCGCAACATGACCGAGCGTTTGCTCTCAAGGAAGCGAATGAAACGATTGATGTCCGCGCGGTAGGATTCCTTCGAGATTTTGTCCGCGCACGGTGCTGTGCATTGTTTGATCGGATAGAGCAGGCACGGGCGAAAGTAACGCTTACCGTCATCGTCTTCGCGAATATCAAGCGTGCAGGTGCGGAACTTGAACACGCGTTGTAACAGTTGGATCGATTCGCGCAGCGCGTACACACTGGTGAACGGGCCGAGCACCTTCGCGCCTTTGTAATCGGGATGGCCCGGCTCGCGGGTGATGAACACGCCGGGATAATCGTCGCGCGTGGTGACGACGAGGTAGGGGAAGGTTTTGTCATCGGTGAGCCGTTCGTTGAAGCGCGGGTGAATATCTTTGATCAAACGATTTTCCGTGAGCAGCGCTTCCCATTCGCCTTCGCATTCGATGATGTCGAAATCGTCGACAACGTCGAGCAACGGCGCTTTTTTCGGGCCGAGCGACGAGGCCGGTGCTTTGACAGTGGCGGGCTGAAAGTAACTGCTGACACGATCAGGCAACACGGCCGCCTTGCCGACGTAGACAACGACGCCCTTGCCATCCTTCATGAGGTAGACGCCGGGAGCTTTGGGCAACTGGCGCGCTTTTTTCAGCAGTTCATCGAGTTTCGCTGCGCGGTCGGACATTGCGATGGGATTATAGGGAGCAGGAGTCAGGAGCCGGGAGTCAAGGGTCCAGAGTCCGAGGCCGACGGGTGGCCGTGGTGAACTTGTTCACCACGGTATTCATGTCACTTTCGAACTTCCCGTAACCTGAAGCGCGTTCGCCCCAAGTATGATGTGTAAGTTGATTATACGGAGGCATTGCTATGTCCGAATCGCCGCGTGTCCCTGACTCGTCTTCCAGCAAGTCGCAAAAGAAAAGTTTGACCCGCCGCCGATTCGTCAAAACGGCTGCGACGACCGCTGCCGCGCCGGCAATGTTTCACATCGTGCCCCGACACTGCCTCGGCGGTCCCAACCACACCGCGCCGAGTGAAACGTTCGGCGGTGCGCTGATCGGCGTCGGCGGCCGCGGGCGTGGAACGTACGGCGGTCTCACGCGAGGACTCAACGTCGTCAAACTTGCCGAATGCGATGTGAAGTGGGTCGGGCAGGTGGACAACAAAAAACGTTACACCGACTTCCGCCGGGTGCTGGAGCGCAAGGACATCGATCTGATCGCCATCGCCACACCACCGCACTGGCACGCGCTGATTACTATCGCGGCGATGGAAGCGGGCAAGGATGTGTTGTGCGAAAAACCGATGACGCGTTTTATTGCCGAAGGCCGTGCGGTGGCGAACGCGGCGAAACGTTACGGCCGCGTGTTTCAAATCGGTACATTCGGGCGCTTCGGTGCGAGCAACAGTCGCAGAAACATCGACACACACAAGATTCTCAAACTCGCCCACGCTGGTGAAATCAAACTGCCGCACGAAGTGGTGCATCACCATCGCGGCGGCCTGAAAGTCAAACAGTGGTCGGGCAAGATCGATCAAAAGCCATCGCCCATTCCGCCCAACCTTGACTGGGATATGTATTGCGGACCGTCACCGCTCAAACCATTCGTGCGCACAAGACACGGCGGCACCCACCGTTGGTACTGGGACTATGACGGCGGCGGGCTCGGCGACATGGGACAGCATAAATTTGATCCGATCA
>JANQKH010000166.1 GCA_028281215.1 Phycisphaeraceae bacterium
GCCCGGCGACTGCTCGCCGTCGCGCAGCGTCGTGTCGAAAATGCGAATAGGTGTCGACTCAGCGGCTTGGGCGGGTTGGTTCGGTTGGTCCGACATGGCGGGTTTCCTTTGCGGGCGAATCACGCGTCGCCCAAGTGCGGCTTGCATACGGTAATCAAAACTCCAAAACACAAAAAAGCCCCGTCCGTCGGCCGGACAGGGCTGAATGATTGCACTTATAAACCATTCGACCTATCCGGCACGCGACAGTAGCAGCAGACCCACAAGTTGCGAGTCGGCGCTCAAAAGAGTCGGCTGGATGGTCGGGGCGTTTGTCATGAGCAAAGTAGGGTAGCCGGGGGTGCGGAGGTTGTCAATGGTAATTGCATCGGCGATTTGCGACGCGCCATTGAGGCTGGGTGAAACCGGTCAAGCACCTTTTCCAATGACAACACCGTCACCTGAATCGTTATGCCACGAGATAAACGGCGGAGGCGAGTGGTTCAACTCAAAAAACGCCAACGCTTTTTCAACGGTCGCTAGCGGCAACGCCCATTCACGCGGATATTCGTCAATCTGTCCGTTGTCCAGCCGGTAATCAACCATCGCTCCGGGGTCGCCTTCGTAGTTGGGGTTTCTGGAACTGAACCCGGCATCGCCGTCCTTATGGCGCAGGTACATGAGCCAACCAATGTCGCCGTTCATCAATGCACACAACGACTGCCCATCGGGCAACTCAATCCAGATTTCACGGAACTGGTTATCTCGATCGCTCATGCAGACCTACCATGATACCAGGGTCGTTGGCAATCAAGATTTGAACGTTGGTTATCCTGTACACATGCCAAGCTTTGGTCATCGCGATGGATTCGACACGGTTTCATACATCACCGGCCCGGCGCACGTGATGCTGGGCATTCGATTCAGTGAAGCGCCTACGCCTTCGTTTGTCCTGTTGATGCGTCATGATCCGAGACGATGTTGCGGCCCTGCACCGCTGGATGCGAGTCAAATCCGGGATGCCGTCGCGGCCGGTGTTGCGGATGCCGCCACCGAGGGTGACCAAACGTTGCACATTGCCGAGGCGTTCTACATTGGCAGCGACTCGCCCCGTTACGATCTATACCGAACATGCGCACGCTTGCTTGCATCGAAGCATTTAACCTCCTCTGACTAAGCGGAGATTCGTCATGCCTTACATTGACATTGTCTTTGACCGTGAGGTGGAAGATTATTCAGCGGACGACCGGCCCGCCCTCGCTCTCGTGTTTTTCGAGCCGCCGTTTGAGGCACTGGCCAAAGAACTGAACGTTCCTTCTCTGACGGAATTCTACAGCGCCGACCCCGACCAACTTGACGACTTGTTTGATGACGACTTCATGGACGCGGACGAACTGGCGCGGCTGAAAGAGAAACACGGCCCGGAAGAATTCTTCGATCCGAAACAAGCATTGGAATCCGTCTCCGCGATTCGCGGTCACCTTGCATCGACGCAGGTTCATCTGGTGGACCAAAACAGTTTCGACAACCTCAATCAGCGCCTGACGGTTGAACTTGCCGAGGTCGAACGTTCACTGGGTAAAGCGAGCCAATCTGGTGCCCGGTTCTACTTTGTGATTGATCCGGGGTAATGGCATTGTCGGGCATGAAAAAGACCTTATCCCATTCACTAACGCGAACCGTTCACTTGAACTTTTGTTCGTATTTTGATATGATCCTCTGTTCCCCGCGTTTTCGTCACGCGGGCCTGCCCATCGGAGGATCGGCGGATGGTCATCTGCCCCAACATCCTCAGCCCATCAGCCCGATTTGTGACGAGACTTGTGCGCCGGATAGTGACGACATCTGTGCGCACAGACATCGTCAAACTGTGTCCGGCGGACACGGCCGGACATGAAACGGACACGGTGCGGACATGTCCGGACACGAAATCGGACATGAAAAGACGCGATTGCGGCCCAAAATCGAAGGGCCATGTCCGCCGGACATGGGCGGACATGGGGTGGAATCAATACAAAGCAAGTTGGGCCAACGTGTTAGGTTCAATCTCGGGCAGCGGAGGGGTGCCCCCATGTCCGGACATGTCCGAACGTGCATGGTGGTGCGCGCGGTGGGTTCGATGTTTGTGCGCGCCGGGCGAAGTTGGCAAGTCAGCGGACAAACTCAAACCTGTGATTTACGGCGCGATGGAGAAATGAATGTCGATTTCACCGTTTCTTTTTAGCTTCCAGACGTGCTTTGCGCGCCGCTTCGATTTCCTTCATCTGCTCAGCGGCTTCGGGCAGGACATGCGGCCGCACAAAGTTGCCATACTGCTGACGCAACTGTGGCGTTTCGTTGTCGAGTCGGCGAATCTTCAGGCATTGGGGGCAGTGGCCCTGGCCGTTGACGTGATCCGTGGTCACTTTGTCCGGGGCGGCCTGGCGGGTGGGTTTGGGTCCGCCGGGCAGCGGCACGATGAACAGATGCGGTTCACCGTCGATGCCGACGCCGGGGCAGTCGGGGTTGTGGCAGGCTTGCGCGGGCCAGCAGACTTCGCCGGACTTCTCGTCGACGAATACCCCCTTGGACGCCGGGGCGATCACGTGCTGACCGGTCTGGGTGGTCAGGTACAAGGTGGGCAATTCCATCTGTTTGTTGAAGATGTCATCGCGCGAGGGCGGCGGGTCTTCACCGCAACCGGGCAAGCCGGCCGCGAAGAGAATCACACAACCGGCAGCGATGCACTTGAGCCACGGAGCGGTCCACATATTCAACATCCCGTTCAATTATCAATTGGGTTGCATCGCGACGCAGGGAATGCTTTCGAGCGGCGTGTTCTGCGATTCCCACTTGATCGACACGTGGCTTGGACTGCTGCCCGGCGTCAGTTCGCGCAGGCGAACTTCAATGTCCACGACCTGCCCCTTGGTGAAGGTGACCGGCGCCGACTGTTGGTAGGTGGTGACGCCCGCGACGCCGCCGGTGTTGCGATGGATCATTTGCACGCCGTCGACGTAGAGCCAGGCTTCGTTGTCGCAGGCGAGGTGGAAGGTGTAAGTGCCGCCGTCGGGCACGGTCAACGTCGCGCTCCAAGTGCCACTACCAAACGTGCCGGTGTCCCAGCCACTGGTGTTGGAACCTTCAAGCGGAATGTTCCAGTAATCGAAACCGAAGAACGCGCCGCCGAACGGCATGTGCAGGGAAGTGTCGATGCGCGTGGAGGTTTCGCCGCCCCACCAACCGGAGTAGTAAGTGCCTCGGCAACCGCAGCCCAGTTGTTCGCCGGTGATGTCGCACGGTTGCGTCGGCTTCCAGCGCGAGGTGAGCATCGATTCGGATTGGTAGGGATTGATGTCTTCCGGCAGCGCCGACTCGACGTGCCCGCCGTAGTAGAGCACGTTCATGTTCTTGTTCCAGTGTCGGGGCGCGACCGAATCAATCCACTCCTGCGAGGAGGTGCCTTCAAAGAAAACGAAGGTTTCATGGGCATCGAGCAGGACGACTTTCGCCGACTCGCCCAGCAGTTTGGAGACGCAGGGGTTCACGCCGTACGACGTGCCGTCGAAGTCTTTGTCGACGGGGCAACGTCGCATCGCGCTGGAGTTGCCTGTGTAGTAGTGATCCAGGCCGTGGACGACTTCAGAGGCATTGGGCGAGCCGTTCTGATCGGCTTTGAACGCCTTGATCGCCAGGCCGGTCTGGTGCAGATTGTTGCGACACTCAGCATCCCACGCGGCGTCTTTCGATTTACCGAACGCCGGCAGCAGCAAGGCAATAACAATCACAATCAGCGCGATGACGGCCAGCATTTCGGGCAAGGTGAACGCCCGTCGCGTGGAGGAATGCGATGACCCCAAAACAAAATTCGACATTTTGGCAGCTCCCTAACCCGGCAGTTCCACGGCATGACAGCCGGGTCAAGCAGCGGCTCAACGAACGACGAGCCGCCAAATGGTGCTTCCATTATGAGGGATCGAGCATGCGAACACAAGCATCATTTGGCCGCCACGGGTGTTCTGCGCCAGGGCCAATGGGGGCAACCGAAGATAAACGTCATCAAAACCGCCAATCCGAACAGGGAATAACACAGGGTAAATACCCAAGGTTCACCTTGAAAGAAGAGCAAATCGCGAGCCAATCGGCCGACAAAGGAGACCTCCTCGATGGTCTGCCCGGCCTTGATGCGCAGGTGATGCTCCAGGGTGGTCAGCGGACAAACCCAACCCATCCATGCTTCGAGTACGACGACGACGATCATGACCAGATGAACGGCGCGAAACCAGAAGTTTCGCACCCATCGCCAGCGCAACAACAATCCCACGATGGTGATGAGAAGGCCAAGCACGACAAACAGCACATAGGCCAGATGCAATACGACCACGGCGTCCGCGGCCAAGGCATACCAGTCATTCGATTGCATGGTGAAGTCTCCGGAATGGATCGCCGAAACCAATGCGGCGATCTACCGATGAAGTGCACGGGACTGGATTTGAGTTCACTGCAATGCAGATACGTAAGAACAGGCTGGTGGAATAGGCGTCTTGCCTGTCAACCCAACTCATTGACGGGCGAGACGCCCAGCCCACCAGGAGTGTTCAAACAGACTTCAGTTCTCCAACCGAATCTTGTTCGCTTTGGCGAAGGCGGCCTGAGCGTCGCGCATGGCGGTGTCGATCGCCTGCGACTTGGCTTGGAGTTTACCTGCCTGGAGGCGCAATTCGGCGTACAGATCGGCGCGCTCGGCGCCTTGGGCCAGCTTCGCCTCTTTGATCAATGGAATGATGACGGCCCAATCTTCTTTCAACATCGATTCGATGCCATCCATGAAGGTTTTGACCGCGTCGTACATTTCCTGGCTATTCTCCACACCGGACGGCACTTCGACTTTCGCCAATTCCGACTTGACCTTTTCAACGGACTTCAAGAGTTTGGCGTAACTTTCGTCGATCGCTTTGCCCTCGGCTTCGGAACCGTCGAACGCCTGCAATTTGGCGATGACGTCGGAGGTGTCCTGCCGCGCCTGATCGCGCAAGGAGACAAGCGTCTGATTGAATTCGTGAGCGCCTTCACCGCAACCGATAAGGCCGGCAGTAAGGGCAAGGCAAAACAGGATTGGCAACAGGCGCATCGTGGATTCTCGCAAAAGGTTCATACCCTATTCTACGCGCTGCCCCAGAAGGCATCTCAAGTAGACAACTGTTTTCCCAACGTGTCGATGATCGCTTTGCCGAATGCCGGCAGGTCCGGCGGGCGGCGGCTGGATACGTGGTGGCGATCCACCACCACCGGTTGGTCCACCCAATCGGCACCAGCGTTGATCAGGTCGTCCTTGATACCCGGTGTGCTGGTGTATCGGTATCCCTTAACAACGCCGGCGGAAATGTTGATCCACGGTCCGTGGCAAACGGAGG
This sequence comes from Phycisphaeraceae bacterium, assembly GCA_028281215.1. GTDB lineage: Bacteria > Planctomycetota > Phycisphaerae > Phycisphaerales > Phycisphaeraceae > JANQKH01. The sequence goes on from JANQKH010000166.1 coordinate 5,373, forward strand.
CGATCAGTTTTTGCGCAGCTTCGAATTGGCGGACCAATTCAAGCACTTTGGGATCGCGGCGGAGTTTGTCCGGCATCCAGCCGCCCACAACAAGCACGCCTTGGAAATCGTCGGCTTCCATCTCAGCGATCAAAGCATCACTGACGGCGGGGTATCCGTTTTTGCCGCGGTATGTTCGACCGTTTTCCTGGCCCGCGAGCGTAACGTGGGCACCGTTCTCCTCAAGCCGAAGCTTGGGATACCACAGTTCGAGGTCTTCGTAATCGTCCCCAACAAAGCACAAAATGCGGGCACCTTCCAAGTGACTCATAGCAGTAATTCCTGGGTGGATTTTCGAGGCGGATGGATTGAAATCGGGCATTTTAGCGAGGACGGATGAACGCCGCTCACCCGTCTGGCGTGCTCTGCGGGCCGATTAACCATTCTCTAACGAAACTCTATTGATCTTTTCATATATGCCTAGCAATCGACTCATTTGCCGGTTTTAACCTTTTGCTCGTTGATCGATCGGGATCTGAAATTCACCCGCTAACCAAGGAGCAACTTATGAATCTTTTCTCGACCCGACTGCTCGCCGTTGCCGTCGCCCTGTTGGCAACTGTCTCGGCCAGCGCCCAGTTGCAGGTGGACTCGCGTCTGCCCAGCTACACCAAAGTGTCCGGCGTATCCGGCAACATCAAGAGCGTTGGCTCTGACACGATGAACAACATGATGACGTTGTGGGGCGAAGGCTTCCTCAAGATGTACCCGAACGTGCAGATTGAGATCGAAGGCAAGGGTTCCTCGACGGCACCGCCCGCGCTGATCGCCGGCACCAGCCAGTTCGGCCCGATGAGCCGTCAGATGAAGGACAAGGAAGCCGACGAGTTTGAAAAGAAGTTCGGCTACAAGCCGACGTACCTGCGTACGTCGATTGACATGCTCGCCGTGTTCGTGCACCGCGACAACCCGATCGCCAAGAAGGGCCTGACCCTTCAGCAGATCGACGCGATCTTCTCGAAGACGCGGAAAGGCGGCTCCGCCAAGGCTGCGACCACCTGGGGCGACTTGGGTCTGACCG
>JANQKH010000226.1 GCA_028281215.1 Phycisphaeraceae bacterium
ACCACGCAAATGTCCAACGGCGATCGTGTCGACAAGCCTGGTTCGCAGGATAGTTCCCTTGCCGACGATTCTCGCAGAACCGATGCGAGTGATGGCGGCCAAGGCAATACGTCGGCGGCGATCAACCGCGATGCCATTGAGCGCGCCGAGCGGTTGCAGCAGGAACTCGACCGCCTCACGGCGGAGCACGGCCTGCCTTCGCGTAGTGACCAGATCGAACGCAAATTCGCCGACGCCAACCGAGGACACCAAACACCGGCTCCAATACCCGCACCAGACACCCAGCCCAAAACTCCAACCCCGCCGGCCACTCAATCCGATTCAGCCCAATACACCGACGCTACAAACAAAACACCGGCCCCATCGACCGCCAACAACGTCAACGACAACAATCAGAATCTCGTCGCCAACCCGTCGCCCGAACACACCGTTGAATTGAAAACCACCAATAGCGGCGACCAGGCATCGATCGATCCGCAATCACTCGATCGCAAGGCGTTGACCAAACTGTTGCTTGAAAAAATCGTCGAAAGCAATGACCCCAATGTTTCCAATGTCATTGCAATTGCCGGGCTCGCGCTGGCGGACATGGACGGTGTGGTCGATCCGCTTCGCGTCGAAGGGCTCAAGCCCAGCGAACGCCAGCTCGTGCAACAGTTTCAAAGTCTGTTCAGCCAGATCAGTCAGAAGATGGCCAAGGGCGAAGCGATCGACAAGAGCAGCGTGATCGATCAGTTCAACGCCATCGTCGGCGAACAGCCGCTGGCGATTCGCAAGCTCAAACTCTGCACACGCGTGCGCGGCTACGGCGTCTATACCGAGTTACCCGCCACCACCCTGCTCGCCGGCCGTGAACATCCCTTCATCGTCTACGCCGAACTCGACAACTTCACCGTCAAGAAATCAGAAAAGAACCTCTACAACCAGCAGGTCAAACTCTCGCAGGAACTGGTGCTCTACAACGTGGCAGACGGCCTGGCCGTCTGGCGCCAGCCGGAACAGTCGATCGTCGACGAGTCGCGCAACCGCCGACGTGATTTCTTTACCGTACAACCCACGCGCCTGCCGGCGCGACTCGGGACGGGTAAATACATCCTGAAGGTTCGCGTGCGCGACAAACACGCCGGCACCCGCGCCGAGGAAAGCATCGAGATCGACGTCGTCGCCGATCCTTCACTGGTCAAACCCAATCCCAAGAAAACGGTGATCCGCCCCGGTTGATGAATGGGTCAACTGACAGGCCCAACCGCCTCCCCTGTTCAATCAATCCCCTGCTCGGCCAACCAGCGCTCAGCATCGATCGCCGCTTTGCAGCCCATGCCCGCGGCGGTCACCGCTTGCCGATAAACATGATCCGCCACGTCGCCCGCGGCGAAGACGCCTTCAATCTCGGTTGTGCTTCTACCAGGATCTTTGAGAATGAGATAGCCGGCGTCATCGGTCGGCAATTGGCCGTTGAGGAAACCCGTGATCGGCGTGTGTCCGATCGCCATAAACAGACCACCCAGCGCGAGTTCACGTTCTTCGTCGGTCTTGGAGTCCTTGAGTTTCACGCCAGTGATGAAATCATCGCCGAGGACATCCGTCACCGTGGTGTTCCAAAGAAATTCGATCTTGGGATTGTTCTCTGCGCGCTCGGCCATGATTTTACTCGCGCGCAACACGTCGCGACGAACGATCATGTAAACCTTGGATGCGAACTTGGTCAGGTAAGACGCTTCCTCGACCGCTGAGTCGCCGCCGCCGACGACCGCGAGTTCCTTGTCACGAAACGCCGGCAGCGCGCCGTCGCACACAGCGCACGCCGAGACACCACCGCCGGACGTGGCGAGCCGTTGTTCGTTTTCCAGGCCGAGCCAGTTCGCTTTCGCACCGGTCGCGATGACCACCGCATTGGTTTTCACTTCCGTACCGGCACTACCCTTGACTGTGAAGGGCCGCTGGGACAGGTCAACTTCCGCCACGTCCTGGAATCCGGTGAACAAGCCGCCCTTGACTTCTTCACCAGCCATGATGCCGGCCTGCGTGGCAACGCGCGTGTCGAAACGCATCGCCTGTTCAAAGAATTTGATCATCATGTCCGGCCCCTGGATGCCTTCAGGAAAACCGGGGTAATTCTCGACCTCGGTCGTAAGCATCAGTTGACCACCGGGCATCAGGTCTTTGCCATGCGCTTCACCGGGAAACACCAGCGGGTCGAGGTTAGCCCGAGCGGCATAAATGGCGGCCGTCCAGCCTGCGGGGCCGGAGCCGATGATGACCACTTTTTCGACGTTGTTGTTGGATTCGCTCATGGGGGCGGAATTCTAGCAGGTTTGCGTTGCGGGGAGTTGGATGCCGTTTGCGCGTTTGCGTTACATCCGGGCGCAGGATGACTGAAGTCGTTCCGCCAGTCGTGATGCGGTGTAGCTTGACGGCGTTTAGCGCAATTGCAACCACACATCTCCCGGTGCTTTGCCCAACGGTGCTTCGGGGAATCTCAACAACAGCGGCGCATCGGGCCGCAACTCGCGCACGTGGCCGTCGAACATGACTGCGTTGGCGTTGTGATCGTGCACGTAATGAACCTGCGGCTGACCGGGATTGATGTAGTGCCACTGCTCAAATAACGGATTCGCGGGCGTCGCCGGCGCTTGAAACGCATTCAACTGGGCCGTATCCGCCAACGCAACACTATCCGACACACGGCGAACCTGTTCAAACTTGATCGGCCCGCCCGCCCGATCCATGAAACGCAACGGCACGCCATACGTCGTCCAGTTGGTCGTGAACTTCGGCTTGTAGTTCGGACTGTCCAACGCGAAGGATGGGCATATCTCCACAGAGTCAGGGTCTTCGTAATAACGGAACAGCCGACCACGCCGGCGATCGAGGATGCGCGCGCCTTCAGCCGTCGGTCCGCCGTTCGCTTCGAATCCGAACCACCAGAGTTTGCCGTTGCTGAGCGTTTCCACTTGTTGAAACAGACTACCTTGGTTGTCATCCATGTAAGTCTGCATTGCAACGCCCATTTGCCGCAGGTTGGAACCGCAAATTACCGTCTTCGCTGCATCGCGTGAACTGCCTAGTGCCGGCAACAGTAAACCGATCAACAACGCAATGATGGAAATAACGACAAGCAGTTCGATCAGCGTGAAGGCACGTCCCGGCAGGCCGATAAAGGCGGCGCTGCGCCCACCACAAGCATCAGCGCCGCCTTCTTTGCCGCATGCATGGCGACGAACGCGTCGATCGCGCCCATCCCTGCAACACCCGCTCCTCCCTGAGCAAACTTCCTTCCATAGCTGCATGTCAGACCCTCCGCCGCCCCATCGTCAAACCGACCAACGCAAATAGAGTCAACATCGCTGTCGCAGGTTCAGGCACTGCGACGTTCGACAACGTGGGCAAGGAAACAAACGCTGGCGCCGCGCCTGTGTTGTCGATGAAGACCAGTTCCTGCGTGCCAGGATCGATTACGATCGGGCGTTCGATGTCGAACGTCGCCGAGCCATCGAATGGGTTTTGCGACAGATCGCCGAAGAATGTCTCGAATTCACTCGCCCCGTTCCGCAACAAACCGATGCCGGTTTGACTGCTGAAGAACACATCGCCCGCGGAGTTGAGCACCAGTGTGGATGAACCGTTTGATTCACCGCTGGCAAGCATTTCCACTGTCGGAGCCACCTCGTCCAGTTGATCTGCTGCAATTCGAAACAGCGTTGTCGTACCGACCGGATCGGGAAACGTTGAAACAAACGTACTGACAAACAGATTGCCGTCCTGATCGAAAGCGATTCCGCCGCTGAATTCGCCAGGAGCCAGTTCATCGATCAACACAGATACATCACCGGTAGCCCCATCGATCTGAATCACCTGCGTGGCGTTGAAGACAAACGTGTTGGTGTCGAAGAACGCATGAACACCGAAAAAGTCACCATTCGCATTGCCGGCGAGACTGAAGACATTGGCCGCGCTGAGGTCCGGCACGTTCATGGCGTTGGCGGGGTTGTTCAAATCAACCAGCAGCACGCCGCCGGGAAAGCCTGCCGACACCGCCGCAGTGTTGATCGGGCTCGTCGCGAACGCGCCTTCAAAGTTGGTGTGCGGTGGATTGAACGCATCGCCAAGATTCGGCAGATGCACCTGCCACTCGTCGTTTCCGCCAGAGCCCTGGCCCAGTCGATAAATCGTGTTGCCCGTGTGCAGATATAGTTCACTGCCGCTGAAGCCCAACCCGTACTCCGCAAAGGCCGACCCCGAATCCAACGCCGGCGGTTCAGGCAACGCTATCGAACGCGTCGACACGGCCCCCAGCAACAACATCATTCCAAGCGCGACCATCACCGATCGCGCACGCGACAAACCCATCGATCCAAACATGAAACACTCCTGTTCCGATTCGCGCGGAACATCCCCGTGACGAAAAACATTTCATCCAGGCGGAGACGTGGTATCGACGGGGGTTCACATCCGGGGAAGTATGCAGAACCAAACGCCGCGTCCCAAACCGCGAGGACACCAAGCGTTCGAGAGGCAGGTCTTCCGGCTCAGGGCGTCCAGCCCGCACACCTTCCCGCGTTACCCGTTGCAGGCAACACAGTGGTTATGCGGCAGGCCGTAGGTTCCGTTGAGATGACACGCGAATGGTTTGCAAGCACATTCGATTCAACTCAACGAACCACCCATCACGGCGGCGCGTCCGCGGAGGCTTTGGGCAATCTCAAATTTGAGAAAACCCGCACCTCACTTCCCTTTTCACCCGCCACTTCAACAAAAAATGGCGGGCACCTGTCGAACAGTTCGAATGGTATCCCCTTATCCCAACCAACACAAGAGCCCGATAATCGCCGCCACACGCACATTTCGGCAACTTCCTCACCAGCAACCATCCGAAATCACCCCTACGACCAATCCCAACCCACCGACCAACCGATGAACATCACAGGCCAAGCCTCACCGACTTGAAATCACCCACAAACGCGGTAGACTTCCCCTCACCATGCGGGTGTAGCTCAGTGGTAGAGCGTCACGTTGCCAACGTGAATGTCGTGGGTTCAAATCCCATCACCCGCTTTCAAGGCCACCGATGGACATGTGTGTCCATGTGGTCTTTTTCGTGCCCTATCTTTCACACGGGTCGGGAGTTGTGATGACTGTTCGGCGGCTCGATTCTTTCCCTTCGGGGGACAGCGCTACCTGTGCGCAGACTGGCGCAAGGCACTGAGTTGGTCACCAGTGCTCGCTGCCGCCCACCGAGAAGATCCCTGCTCGGCAGCTACAGTCGATACGAACAACGCGAACCCACCGCACAATTCTTGTCACTGACAAGATCAAAGATTCAATAGTATCGCTTGCTAGATCAACCCAACTCCGGCTGTAGCGTGTAGCCCCATTGTTTGAAGAATCCTGCTGCGTCGCTTGATGTGATGCGGTCGAGCAACGGTTGCAGGTTTTGCCACAGGGCTTCTTGGGTGCGATGGGATGCGCTTCGAAGCAGGTGTTTGAGTTTGCTGAATGCCAACTCGATCGGGTTGAAGTCGGGGCTGTAAGCGGCAGGTAGACGACCTTGGCGTTGACCGCTTCGATGGCTTCCCGCACGCCTTGTACTTTGTGGACCGAGAGGTTGTCCATGATCACCAGATCACCCGGCTTCAACGTCGGGACCAACACTTGTTCATCGAGCAGATAATTGAAATAACTCTTGCCGACAATGATGAAGTGGTTCAAATCACAGCCTCAAAAGGCTGATCAGTGTTTGATCTAAGCCGTTGCGATAGAGCCATGCTCGTTCGACATCGCTCTTGT
>JANQKH010000230.1 GCA_028281215.1 Phycisphaeraceae bacterium
TGAAAGTCGACAAGGACTATGTGTTCGATACGCCGAACGGCAAGGTGTCGTTGGTGGACTTGTTCGGCGACTGCAGCCAATTACTGGTGTATCACTTCATGTTCGGCCCTGATTGGCCTGAGGGTTGCAAGGTGTGTTCGATGTTCGCCGATCACTACGACCCATTGGTCGTTCACCTGGCAGCTCGGGATGTCACGCTGATCGCCGCGTCGCGCGCGCCGATCGAATCGCTTCAAGCTTACCAGCAGCGCATGGGTTGGACGTTCACCTGGGTATCCTCGGTTAACAACGATTTCAACTGGGATTACCAAGCCTCATGCAAACAGGAGGATCTGGACGCGGGCAATGTGTATTACAACTTCAAGGAAGGCGCGGTCTTTCCCGTGACCGAAATGCCCGGCATCAGTGCGTTCACCAAAGACCAAGCGGGCAATGTGTTTCACACTTACTCCGCCTACGCTCGCGGCCTGGAAAACTTTCTCGGCATTTACAACTTCCTCGACATCGTTCCCAAAGGTCGCGATGAGGACGGCCTCAAGTACCCGATGGAATGGGTCCGCCAGAAAGATCGCTACGACGACGCGTCGTTCGTCGATCCGTATGCATGAAAATCGCCGACGCAATTGCGCCGCCGGCATGCCAGTCATCCATTGGGCGGGCCGTTCGGCAGTTGGATTTTGATATCCATCTTCCGCCCGCCGCGCAGCACGGTGAATGTAAAGCGATCACCCCATTCACCGGTCAGGTGCAGATGAGCAGCAAGCTGGCGCATGTTGACATCGGCTTTGTAGCCATTGAGCGCGATGACGATGTCGTTGTGGCGGATGCCCGATCCCTTGGCCCACTTTGACCAGATGTAGGTGACACGCACCGCCATTGTTTTTGTCGACAAACCGTACTGCCGACGTTGTTGGTCGGGCACCCGTTTGCCCCAGATGCCGGTCGATGGGCCGACCGAACCCGTTGAAGGTCGCCACGAAGCATCGACGTTTTTACGCCATCCCTTGGTCACCCGAATCTTCGCAGCGACCGTTTGACCGGCGCGTTCGACTTCAAACGTGACCGTTCCGGTTTCAGGGGCCAGTTCGAGCACACGTGTGACATCGGCAAAGGTCAACACGCGCTGTTGATCGACGCTTTTGAGCACATCGCCCGCGCGAAGGCCCGCTGTTGCGGCCGGCGAACGGCGGTCGATGCTCTTGATTTTGTTGTGAACCTGTGTGTCAAGATGAACGCCAAGCCGACTGGGTGAGGGATACGTGTAAATCTGATACTTCTGCAATCGTCCTTGCCGGCGGTTGTGTTCGAGATCGGCGGCTTTGATGTCGTGACAATGAATACAACTATCCTTGCGATTGGCCATCTTTCGACGCATCGCGGAATGATCCATTGGCACACGTGTGGTCTTGGCGACGGGCTCGTACTTGTTGTCCGGCTGGACGTCGTTCTTCTTGTGCCGTTCCAGCACCTGCCGCATGGTCCAAAGTAGTGACTCGCGGTTGAGGTGCGACTCGGGGCCATGATCCCCCCGTCCACCGTAGCGTGCATAGGTGCGACCTTCTGCGTTTTGAAAAAACGCCATCCACGTCAGGTCGCGCTCGAAGGGGAACGCATTGAGATTGACGCCGTTCATCGATTGCATGCGAACACATACAAACTGCGATGCCATGAAAGCGATCTGCTGGTCTTGACGGACAACCTGCCCGTCGAAATCGGAGCAGGCATGTCACCTTTCACAGCGAAAGACGACAAACATCGGCTTGCCTGTCGTCTTGCTCAAACGCTTGCCTTCTTCATAGTCGTAGACCCACTTGATCTTGCCGTCCACCGGTTGTGCCTTGGGCTTGTCGAGGCCGAATGCGGATGTGGTGAGCACACAAGCCAAGGTCAATCCCACAAATGATCGCGATGAAATAGTCATGAGGAGCCACTCCAGAGCAGTGCTTTGAACGATGATGAGCACATTGTAATGGAACGTCGCTCGCTGCCATCGATTGAACATCAATGCGCGATGATTTGACAAAAACCACATTTTTCATGGCAGATTAAAAGTAATATGGCTGGAAACCTCGCATTTCCTTGCTGAATCCTTGCCAGGGCGAAGAACACCCCAATGCCCTCCCGTACGAAGAGGTGCAGGCACCCGCCATCATTTGATCTTACTTCAATTTGTCGCTGATCCATTCCACCTCGCCACTGACTTGGGCGCTGTGGTTGTGGCGCGAGACGTCTTTGATCTGCTTGGCGCTGTCTTTCATCAGCAACATGAGTACGGTGTTTTTGTCGTTTTTCCAGTATGTGGTGGGTTTGAACTTATTGGTGTAACGAGCGATCGTTGAAACGCGGACCGGCCCGATATCGCCGGTGAAGTTCTGGGTATTTTCTAATAACGTGCCGAGGATGACAGGGTCGTTATTGGCCGGGCCGAGAGCGTGAGCAACGTGTTTTTTGCCGGGTTGTCCGTTAATGAAGAACTGAACAGATTTGCCATTGAATACGGCGGCAACGTGATGCCAGCGATTCACTTTGATAGGCCGGTTGTCGTAGAGCCATTGTTGATTCGCGACCGTGTAGAGTTCGCGATTGGCGCCAATACCAAGACACCAGGCGGGCAAGGTGTTGTTGCGACGGCGCTTTCCAATCAGGTTAGGATGCCATTGTGGACCTTTGTATGTGTCGGCGATGCGGACCCATAGCTCAACGGTAATCGGGCCGGCAATGTTCAGAGATTGATGATGATTAACGACAATTCGTTCGTTGTTGAGATCGAATCGAATGGCATCGCGAGGGATATGCCGTTCGACAGCCGATGACGGAATGAATTCATCGCTACGCGCTCCAAGAGCGGCTGTTGCGAAGGCAACCAAAATCGTCGAGAAAATGCCAATCGTCAGTCGAATCATGCAACTCGATCATGTGCGTGTTGGTAACGGGCGCCCGTTCAATACTTCAATCATAATCGAATACCGGACAATTGCCGCAACCGAAGTGTAACGGCTAAGGCGTCTGTCGCCATGGCTTGGATGCAGTTACGATGTATACAAGTCAACCACGATTCGGAGACCGCCGATGAGTGACCA
>JANQKH010000303.1 GCA_028281215.1 Phycisphaeraceae bacterium
CAGGCCGCACCGCCGGCATCCCGCTGGATCCCTGATACATGGTCATCCCGGTGGATTGTTTGAGGCAGTCTTGGGTCTATGCCGCGTTGCCGACAACCCGCCTGGAATCGATTGGCTGGGTGAACGCGATGCCAATCTCGTGGATGTGTTTCTCGATCAGTCGGCAGCGCACCACGTGGCCGTGAACCGCAAAGCCCTCATGCTGGGTGTTGATCAGAATCAGTTCACAAGGTGTCTTCTCGTGAATGAACTGCCCGTGAAAAAACCCGATCCCCGTGTTACTGATGTTGCGGCAACGAACCTGAAACTGAATCGGCCTGCCCTCCGGCGGGCGGGTTTTGAGGACTGCGATCACCTCGTTTTCGATCTCGATGCGATCGTGTTCGCCACGCTGACATTGTCCGCTGTCCTTGGGCAGCATGATCTGCCGTATCGAACGGAGGATGTCATCGCATTCGCGGGGCGAAATACGCAATGAGTCGATTGGGGATTCCATACGTTGGACCTCAAAAACATCATCGGACGTTGAATCGAAAGGCTTAATCGGAGCACGAACGACGCTGAACGAATGACCGGAAACGACCGATATTGAACGAGGAGAAGGTGCATGGATCACCCGCGGATCAACCCGGATTCCAAGGCTCCACAATGGGGCCGTGATCTCGCGTTCACCATGATCGAAATGGTGGTCGCGCTGGCGATCAGTGCGATGTTGCTGATTGCGATCGGCGGCGCGGTCACGCTGGCGTCGCGCGCCCTGCCGAGCCGGTCGGACGTCAACCGCGAACAAAGCCTCGCCGCCGAGGTCGCCCGCACCATCGCGATCGATTTGCGCTACGCCAACGCCTTTTCGGAACTCACCGCCGACGCCGTCACGTTCACCGTGGCTGATCGCGACAACGACGGCAATGACGAAACGATCCGCTACGAATGCCTTGGTACACCGGATTCCCCCGCCGCATTGACGCGCAGTATCAACGGCGGCGCGGCAGTGTCTTTGCTTGACGATGTTCGTGGCTTCGCTTTCGATTTCGGAACGTACACCATGACCGAACCCGGGCCGCTGGTTTTGAGTGAGAGCGAGGAAGAACTGCTGTTTGATGAACAGCAGACCGGTGGTGCGTCGAGTTCGTACAGTGTGTTTGACATTGATTGGATTGGCCAACGGTTCAATCTGGCTGCGGGAGATTCGATCGTTTCGTGGCGGATTTCGCGCGCGAAATTGCTTATCGATAAGAAGGGTAATTCAAACGGCGTGATGAAGATTCAGTTACGGACGGCGGATGTGAACGGCCTACCCACGACGCAAATCATCGATGAAGTTTCGTTCGCTGAATCCAATGGGTCGGGAACAGCACTGTCCGAGTTCAGCTTCTCCACTGCAATCGACCTTTCACCCAATGACGACTATTGCCTGGTTGTCATCTACGAAAGCGGGACTGGTGCAGTTGGGTGTGTTGCTTTCAACAATTCCAGCACAGCAACACCAACTACACAGATGGTGACATCGGGAAGCAGTGAGAGCGGATGGCAGAATGTGGCCAACGCTGATCTGGAATATCAGATATTCGGGCACAGGACCGGCTTCTTCCACTCACCCGCCACGGTTTCCACCACGCGCCTGCGCTGGATCGGTTTGACCATCGAGCCGGACGAAGAAGAACAGACCCATGTCACCTTGCAGACTCCGATCCACGCTCAGCCGGAGGTTGTGCCGTGATGCGGAAACATCAAAACCATCGGCGCGGTTTTACCCTCATCGAGGCGACGGTCTCCATCGTGATCGTCGGCGTGATGTTTGCCTCGGCGCTGAGCATGGCCGGCGCTTCTAAAATGACCCGACACCGGCGGGCTCTCAGTGATCGCGCGCATGTCCTTGCTGATGCCCTGCTCGCGGAAGTGATGGCGTTGCCTTACGAAGACCCGGACGAAGCCACCAGCGCATTGGGGCAGGACGCCAGTGATGTGAGTGTCTACAACGCCAAGGTCGCCGGCGACCCGGAAGGTCACACCGTTCGTCGCGACTGGTGCGACGACATCGATGATCTCAACGGGTGGAACCAGCAGCCGCCGGTGAACTATGACGGCTCCGCCATCGCGGAGGCCGCCGGCTGGCAGCGAAAAATCAGTGTTGATTGGGTGAAAACTGATAATCTCAATGCCAAGTCAAACGTGGAAACCGGGATCAAATGTATCAAAGTGACAGTCTGTTATCAGGATACGTTTGAAATCACAATGGTTGCTTTGCGGAGCCGGGCACGATGAGACCAATGAAGCTCAATTGGACATCTGTGTCGCACCGACGCTGCGGTGGTTCGGTATACGTTGCGGCGCTCGGCGCTGCGATGTTGATGACGGTCATTGGTCTGGCTGCCATGGCGGTTGCCCGCGCCGAGGTGCGCACCCTCCAAATGCAACAGGACATGCTCGCCGCCCGCCGACTGGCCGAGTCCGGTATCGACGTGGCGTTGCACATCATCGACCAGGATCCCAACTGGCGCAATACCTACACCCACGACATCTTCGTCGCGGATGAGAACTTTCATGGCGGCACGTTCAAGTGGAAGCTGGCCGACGAGGAAGACAACGACCTGGCGGATGACGACACCGAACCGGTGCGCATCATCGCCTGGGGCAGTCAAGGCCGCGCCACACAAAAGGTCAGCGTGATGTACGCGCCGGGTGGCGAACTCGGAGTCAATATCATCGACAATCCCGGATTCGAAAACGGAACGACCAGTTGGGTGTCCATTGGCGCCTCACTGTTGCTCGACCTGGTTGGGCCGCTCACTGGCAGCTCCAACGCTTTGATTCAACTTCGCATTAGCTCTTCCTCGGGCTTGCAGCAGGACATGACCAGTCAGATCGAGAACGATACGCTCTACGATGTGGAACTGTGGGCGCGAACGAACTCCGGCACCACCGATATTCAAGTTTCATTCATCATCGACAGCACCGGAGAAGGCACGCGGACCATCAACCACGGCAACGCGACGACGGTCGACACCAATTGGACCAAGGTGACCGCCACGATTGATCCATCGTGGACCGGCGTCCTCAACAGCGCCAAGTTCCGGGTGCATACCGTGTCCGGAGTCAAGACGTTTCATGTCGACGATGTCGAAGTGGTCAAGACCATTACCCGGCAGGGCCCCATGATGGTGGTCGAAGAAACCTGGCGGCGCGAAGTGGACGCGAGCCCTTGACCCGTTGTGCGGCGCACGCAAGTCGTTGGTTGCATGTCGGGTTTTGATCGGGTCGCCCAATGAACACGATGTACCAAACATGACCTGCTGTGGCATGCCGAGCCTTTGCCACAGCCACCCATGTAAATATGTCGTTTATTTGTCCTCGCCGTCCGATTTGACTGAATCCTGTCCGCTGAATCACCGATGTTACACAAGACGTGCTCAATCCCATGGGAGTTGGCGGATGGCCGAACCGGGCAATGACAAGTTATCGGTCGAAGTGGGCATCGGGGATGCGCGCACCTCCGATCGGCTCCATGTGGTTGATCTGTTGTGCAGCGTCGGCAAACGGTGCAGCGGCGAGGTGATCGATATCAGCGACACCGGCGTCCGCATCCGCTACAGCGGCGCCAAACGCTACCAGATCGACGACAGCGTCGGCTTGGCGCTGCGGCGCCATGACGTGCTACTGCTCGTCCGCGGTAAAGTCATCTGGGAAAAACCATTGGACCACTGCCATCGCGTGGCGGGGTTCCAATTTGAACAATTGAGCGAGGATGAAACACAGACACTGCGGGAATTGATGTCCCGGACAATCGATTCAATTGAGGTGCGAAAGACGGCGTGAAGGCCGCGCTTTGGGTTCTGGGAACAGTGGTCAATCGATGCGTGAAATGGCAAGGGGGCTGGCCAAAGGTAATTACCCTATGGAAGCTTCGGAACAACCCTGCGTTGTCGTTGTCGATGACGAACAGCCGGTGCTCGATGTCATGCGCCTCAAACTTAACGCCGCTGGCTTTGATGTTCATGTCGCCACCAACGGCCACGACGGCTGGGCGCTGATCCAACAGCTCGAACCCCGCGTCGCCATCATCGACTACTACATGGCTGACATCAACGGCGTCGAAGTGTGCCAGCGCATGCTCGACCATGAAGCCACCGCCGATATTCCGGTCATCGCCATCACGTCCAAATATGAGACCCAGGCGCAGGACATGCAGGCGATGGAGAACGTCGTCGAGTTTGTGCCCAAGCCGTTCAGTTCCAGAAAGTTGATCTCACTGGTGCGTAAACTTGCCGGCATCATGGACCCCACGCCGCGGTGGAGCGATTGATGGCTGGCATCCCGTGCTGATCGAACAACAAGACGGCCGCCTACCCTTCGATCACCTTCAACGCCACCAGATCCTGCACGTCCAACAAACCCACCGGTTTGCCGTTGCTGTCCACGACGGGGATTTCATCGATGCGATGTTCGCGGATCATTTGCACGGCGTCACGCACGAGGGCGTCAATTGTCAGCCGACGCGGGTTCGCCGTCATCACGCCGCTCAACGTCATCGCCAGCATCGCTTCGCCGTATTTGACCAGCAACCTGCGAATGTCGCCGTCGGTGATGATGCCGGCAAGCGTACCGGCTTGTTCGGTTCCGTCATGAACGACCATGATCGCGCCCGGCCGACGACCGGGTTGCGCATCCGCCGCCGCGAACGCTTCTTTAATAGATACGGTTGGCTCGAAGACCAGCAGATTCTCGTTCACCTTCCACCGCATCGCCTGTTCGATCGGCATGAGTTGTCGACCCAGCGCACCGCCGGGATGCAGCTTGCGGAAATCATCCACGCCGAAGTTGCGACGCCGGCTGACACACAAGGCGAGTGCATCGCCCATCGCGAGCATGGCCGTCGTGCTGGCCGTCGGGGCGAGGTTCAGCGGGCAGGCTTCGGTGACATCGCCGATGCACAGCGTGTGTGTGGAAAGCCGCGCCAGGTCCGACTCGGCTTTCCCGGTGATCGCGATCGTCGCAACGCCGTCCTGCTTGAGCAGCGTGGCGAGCGAGACGACTTCCTCGGTGCTGCCGCCGAAGGAAAGCAGGATGACGACATCGGACTTGGACACGCGCCCAAGGTCGCCGTGCATCGCTTCGGTTGGATGCAGGAAGTGACTGGGTGTGCCGGTGGAGGCGAGCGTCGCCGAC
>JANQKH010000315.1 GCA_028281215.1 Phycisphaeraceae bacterium
AGTCGGCGGTGCCGATGGTGATGCTGGTCTTCGCCTTAAGAATGCCGTCGCGAACGACCTGAGTGAAGTGGTCCTTGTCGAAGATGAGTTCGACGTTGCCGTTCGGCCGCGCGGTCAGGCCTTTCTTCTTCGGAAAGAGACGGGCAAGATCAATGCCGGGCGGGGCTGAAGTTGGCGCGGGGGTCGGGGTGGAGGCCATAGGTAATAGGATCGGCCAGATCGGAGGAAAATGACCAATGTCCAAGCACCAATGAGCAATGAACAGAATCGTGTCCCCGGCGAAGATTGGTCATTGGGATTTGGTCATTGGCCATTCATCTCATACCGCACCATCGCCTCCACCAATCCATCCATATTGCTCGGCTCAGCTTCCACCGTCACGGTCAGCCCCAACTCGCGCGCTGTCTTGCTCGTGATCGGACCAATCGAAGCAACCTTCACGTTCTGGAGCAGGTCACGCTCGTCGCCGAGCAGTTCGATCATGTTGCGCACGGTGGACGAACTGGTGAAAGTGATCCAATCGACCTTGCCGCGACGCAGGACGTCCAACACATGAACGGGCAGTTCCGTCTCCGGCACGTTGCGGTAGATGGGGAACTCGTCGATAGCCGCGCCGGCTTCGCCGAGCAATTCGGGAAGCGCTTGCCGGGCGATATCGGCGCGGAGCAGGAGCAGGCGCTGGTTCGCGGCGCCGGCTTCAAGCAGTTCCGCGGCGAGTGACTCGGCGACATACGTGCGCGGCGTGAGGTCTGAATGCACGTGCAAACGATCGAACAGCGCGCCACCAGTCGCGTTGCCAATGGCAGCGATTTTCACCGGTGCGAACGATCGGCTGTCGAGTCCCAAGTGAGCCATGCGATCCGCCAACATCGCCACGCCGTTCGCACTGGTGAGCACCAGCCAGTCGTAGCGATCGAGGTGGCGCAATGCATCATCGATCTTCGCCCAAGTCGCGTCGTCCGGTTCTTCGATGCGAAGGGTCGGCGCTTCGAGGATTTCCGCGCCAAGCGCGCTCAAGTGCGCCGCATGCGACGATGCCTGTGTACGTGTGCGGGTGATGACGATACGTTTGCCAAACAGCGGCCGATGGGTATACGTCTGCATGCCGGCTTCGTCGATGCCGGCGACCTGACCGATCACGATAATCGCCGGCGCGTAGCAACCCGAGTCGCGCACATCGTCCGCGAGTTGGCCGACTGTCGACCGCACACTGCGCTGCCGGGGCGTCGCGCCCCACTGCACGACGGCGGCGGGCATCTCAGCCGACACGCCTTGCCGTTGCAGTTGCTCGACGATCAGGTCGAGTTTGTTCATCCCCATGTAAACACACAACGTCCCCCCGGCGCCGATCAGCCCGGCGAGCGCGGCATAGTCGTGTGAACTTTCAGGCTTGTCCGGGTCTTCGTGGCCGGTGATAAACGTAACCGACGACGCGTGCCGACGATGCGTGACCGGAATGCCGACCATCGAAGGCGCGGCGACGCCTGCGGTGACGCCCGGCACGATGTCACACCGAATGCCGTGCGCGGCGACGTAAGCGGCTTCCTCACCGCCGCGGCCAAACAGAAACGGATCGCCGCCTTTCAAGCGCACAACGAGGCCGCCCTGCTGCGCCTTTTCGACCAGCAGCGCGTTGATCTCGTCCTGCGTCATTTTGTGGTCGGCGTGCCGCTTGCCGACGTCGATCAACTCCGCTGTTGGCTTCGTTTCCTGCAACAACGCCGGCAGTACCAGCGCATCATGGATCACCACGTCAGCGTCGCACAACAACGCGTGACCATACCGGGTTATCAGACCCGCATCGCCCGGCCCGGCGCCGACCAGGCAAACGCGTCCCGCAGATTTTTCGTGCTTGTCCGTCAATTTAAATCAACTCGTCCGGTTACACCGCCGATTCCGATTAATGATATCGGCCCATCGTGGCTGGTGGAGGCTCACCATGCAAACGCAACCTGCCCTGCGACTTGTCAAAACCGACCGACGCGAAGGCGATCCGATTCCGTTCGAGCGAAGGGATCAACATCGCAAGCCGATCTCCGGCCGCGTCACCGTGATTGAATCCTGGGGCGGCGCGGAATCACCGCAGAACAAAATTGCCTCGCTCACACTCAAGGACATTTCCGACACCGGCATCGGCGCGATCAGCCAGGAGCCGATCGAAAACGACACGCGCGTGACCGTCTTCATTCCACCCCACGGTCCAGAGCGCGGGTATGACCTCTACGGTCGCATCGTCTGGTGCGCCCGCGGCGAAGACGGCTACGAGGTCGGCATCAAGCTGGATCAGAAGATGACGGCTTGCGCGTAAATCACAATCACATCGTGCCACTGGCAACTTGCCTGCCAGTGCTCAGGCCGTTCATGTTTTGATACGGTCGGCGATGACACGGAAATCACACATTCCTTGCACTGGCAGGCGAGCTGCCCGTGGCACAAGAATCCAAGTCGCAGAAGTGTCCGTACCCGAGCTGCAAACATTGGGGCCCTCACCCGCGGACTGATACAATTGGTGTCGTGAAAACCATCGCACTCCTT
>JANQKH010000339.1 GCA_028281215.1 Phycisphaeraceae bacterium
CGTTTCGGCCATGCCTGGTTCAGTTGTTCGACGAACGCGGAGCCCGGCCGCATGTCAATTTGTTTCGCGTCGAACGTCGGCAGCGTCGCCAACCGAGCACCGCGGTGCGGCGAACTGATCGTGAACAGCCGCGCGATTTTCAGTCGCCGCCGTGGTTGGCCATCGTCACCCTCGAGTGGCAGGGCGGCGTACCGCGCCACCAGGCCGCCCATTGAGATGGCGATTACGTCGACCTCTACCGTTTCGTGTGGGTTCTCGCTCGGCCACGCTTCGTTGACCACTTCAATCACATGCTCGCGGCAATCATCGAACGTCGACTGGAAGAAGAAGCTTGCCGTTTCAAATTTTCCTTCGTCTGCAACATCTTCCAACTTGTTGACGATCGATTGGGCAAGCCAGCCCGGGCCCATGAACCCACTGAGCACCACGACCGGCCGTTGCAATGGCTTCGGTGATTCGACCATCTGGTCAAAGGCGTCGTTGGCCTGCTTCGATTCGATCGGAAACGACAGGTTCAACGGTTGACTGATTCCGCAGCCGGTGAGTGAACAAGCAAGCAGTGCTGTGAAAAACCACAGTTTCATGACGTCATAGGTTATGCTTTGGGGGAGCCGTGGGGTAGTCATGATGGGAGGTTGATTCATGGTTTGGCACATCCGTTGTTTGATTATCGGTTTAATGGTGCTGGGGACGGCCAAAGGTTCAGTGCATGCTGAATTTCGAGCGGGTGCGGTGGTGGTCGATGTCACGCCGACCGAATTCCCCGTTTACGTCAACGGCGGCATGCTCTCGCGACTGTCCAGCCAGGTGAAATCGAAGGTGTACGCGCGGGCAGTTGCCTTCGACGACGGCGACAGCAAGATGGTGTTCGTCATTGTCGATAGTTGTATGGTGCCGCGAGCATTATTGGATGATGCGAAGCAACGCGCTTCCAAGGCGACGAAGATTCCGGTTGAGAACATGCTCATTGCGGCAACGCACACCCATTCCGCGCCGTCCAGCTTTGGTGCACTGGGTACGCCCAGCGACAAGAAGTACGAAGCGTTTCTCGTGCCGCGACTGGCGAAAGCCATTGAAGACGCCGTGAAAAACTTAGAGCCGGCGCAGGTTGGCGCGGCGGTGATCGACGCCGGCGATTACACCGCCGTTCGCCGTTGGGTTCGCCGGCCGGACCGCATGTTGACCGACCCGTTCGGCAATCGTACCGTCCGCGCCAACATGCACCCCGGCCCGCGCAGCCCCGACGCCACCGGACCGTCAGGCCCCGAAGATCCGGACCTTTCGATTCTCTCCGTGCAGGCGAAAGACGGTCGGCCGATCGCCTTGCTCGCGAATTTCGCCAACCATTACGTCGGTGGTCCGATGATCGGCTCGGACTACTTTGGCATGTTCGCCGAACGCGTGGAAGCGAAGTTGAACAAAGACGAGAATGCGGCGGACGAGCCGTCTTGCGTCGCGATGATGTCACAGGGTACGAGCGGTGATGTCTGGCTGTACGACTACTTCAACGCCGGGCCGCGCAAGCGACCGGACATTTCCGTTTACACCGACGGCATGGTCGAACTTGCCATGAAGGCTCACAAATCGATCCAACATCGAAGCGACGTGACGATCGCCATGGCGCAGGCGGAACTGCCTTTGCAATTCCGCGTGCCGGACAAACAGCAACTTGAGTGGGCCAAGGGTGTGGTCGAGGCGATGGGTGACCGGTTGCCGAAGAACACCACCGAGGTGTACGCACAGGAAGCGATTTATTTGCATGAGATGCAGTCGACGAAGATTATCGTGCAGGCGGCGCGCATCGGGGACATCGGTTTCACCGCCACGCCGAATGAAACGTATGCGCTGACCGGCTTGAAACTCAAAGCGATCAGCCCGCTGAAGACCACGATCAACATCGAGTTGGCCAACGGCGCGGACGGCTACATCCCCCCGCCCGAACAGCACGAGCTCGGCGGTTACAACACATGGGCGGCGCGCTCGGCAGGTTTGGAAAAACAAGCCGAGCCAAAGATCGTTGAGGCGATCGCTCAACTGCTGGAAAAGGTGTCGGGCAAGGAGCGTCGAGCGATCCAGCCGACAAATGGGCAGGCGGCGAAAGCCATCCTTGCCGACAAACCGCTGGCTTACTGGCGGATGGACGAATGGGAGCGACCGCACGCGCCCAGCGAGACGGGCAAACATCATGCGAGCTACGAGTCGGGCGTCGTGTTCTACTTGGAAGGCCCGCGCTCGGTCGAGTTCAATAGGCGAGACGAACAGAACCGCTGCCCGCACTTCGCCGGCGGACGGATGCGCGCCAAAGTCGAGAAACTCGGCGACCGCTATTCCGTGTCCATATGGTTCTGGAACGGCCATGTTGTGAACGTTCGGCCCGTGACCGGGTATCTGTTCTCTCGTGGTCGCGATCACGCCAACGGAGCGCCCGGCGATCACATCGGCATCACCGGCACGGCCAAAGCCGACAAAACCGGCCGCTTGTTTTTCTTCAACGGCAACGCCGCCAACGAACAGTTGATCGGTAAATCAACGATCGAGCGATGGCAATGGCATCAGCTTGTATTCGTGCGCGACGGCAAGCGCGTCCGCATCTACCTGGACGGCCAACTTGAAGTGGAAGGCGATGCGGCGATGACCATGCCCGCCTCAGTGGATCAACTTTTCATCGGTGGTCGAAATGACGGCTTCGCCAACTTCGAAGGTCGACTGGATGAAGCGGCGGTGTTCGGTCGAGCGTTGTCTGCCGAGCAGGTCAAGAGCCATTACCATGCGGCTTTGGGTAAGTGAGTTCGACGCTTAAGGAACACCATGAAGTTACGACCCTTTGGCAAAACAGGCACAAGCGTTTCAGAGATCGGTATCGGTTGCTGGCAGTTCGGCGGCGATTGGGGCGATGTCGGCGAACAACAATGCCTCGATGCTTTGCACGCTGCGGTCGACGCCGGCGTCACGTTCATTGACACCGCCGACGTCTACGGCGCCGGACGAAGTGAAACCATCATCGGTCAGTTTCAGCGAGAACGCCGCGAGGATCTGTTCATCGCGACCAAACTCGGTCGACTCGAAGGTTATCCCGATCAATATTCACTCGACTTGTTGCGACGATGCACGCAGAACTCGCTGGCCCGTTTGCAACGTGGCGTTATTGACCTGACTCAACTTCACTGCATACCGCCACACTATCTGAAAAGCGGTGAAGTGTTCGACTGGTTGCGCACGTTGCAAGCTGAGGGGTTGATCAAACATTGGGGCGTGAGCGTGGAAGCGATGGACGAAGCGCTGGTTTGCCTTGAGCAGGATGACCTAGCGTCGTTTCAAATCATCTTCAACGTGTTTCGGCAGAAACCGATCGACGTGTTGTTTGAAAAGGCGAAACAAAAGAACGTCGCGCTGATCATCCGCCTGCCGCTGGCCAGTGGTTTGCTCGCCGGTAAATACACGCCGGACACGACATTTCCTGAAACCGATCACCGCAACTACAACCGTGACGGCAAGTTTTTCAACGCTGGTGAAACATTTGCCGGCTTGCCGTTCGAGAAAGGCGTCGCGCTGACCGAACAGTTGCGACCCATCCTGACTGAGAACGCCGGTGACGCGACGATGGCGCAGATGGCGCAACGCTGGATCCTCGATCACGACGCCGTGACAACGGTTATCACCGGTGCCAATAAACCGCAACAGGCAAGGGACAACGCTGCTGTCAGCGGCTTGCCGACCTTGAGCGAACAACAGCACGAAGCGCTCCGGGCGTTCTATCAGGAACACGTGGCGGATCACATTCGCGGTGTGTATTGATGGAGCGTGGGTTTACTCCGCCGGCACTTCTTCGGGAATCGCTGCCGTTTGCGCCTTGCGGAATTCGATGAGTCGTTCATTCAAACACGGGTCGCTCGTCGCCAGAATCGCTGCGGCAAACAGAGCGGCGTTCACCGCGCCGTGGCTGCCCATGCTCATCGTGCCGACGGGAATGCCCTTGGGCATGTTGCAAGTGGCGAGCAGGGCGTCGAGCCCGCCGGCGAGTTTGCCGTCCATCGGCACGCCGAGCACCGGCAGATGCGTCAGCGCCGCCATCACGCCTGCCAGGTGGGCGCTCATGCCGGCTGCGGCGATGATCACTTTCATGCCCCGTTCCGCCGCAGTCGTGGCGAAATCATGTGCCCGTTGCGGCGTGCGATGAGCCG
>JANQKH010000662.1 GCA_028281215.1 Phycisphaeraceae bacterium
GTGCACAGCGACCCGGCGATCCGACTGCCGTCAAGCCCGATGCGCAACAAGCAACCGGCAAACGAAAAGGACCGCGGCAAGAGTGCTCGCCGCTGGCCGATCGAGCATGCCCTGTCGCGCGGGTACGGCGTGGCCACGATCTACTACGGCGACATCGATCCCGATTACCACGACGGCTGGAAAAACGGTGTGCACCAACTGTTCCCGAAGTTCATTGATCGGCCGGACAACATGACTTCAATCGCTGCGTGGGCGTGGGGATTGAGCCGGGCGATGGATTACTTCGAGACGGATGACGAGATCGACCACCAACACATCGGCGTGCTTGGACATTCGCGATTGGGCAAGACGTCACTCTGGGCCGGCGCGACCGATGAACGCTTTGCGATGGTGATCTCCAACAACTCCGGGTGCGGCGGCGCGGCGCTGAGTCGGCGGCGCTTCGGCGAAACGGTCAAACGCATCAACACCTCGTTTCCGCACTGGTTCACGACAAACTACAAGAAGTTCAACGATAACGAAGACGCCGCGCCTTTTGACCAGCACATGCTGATCGCGCTGGCGGCGCCGAGGCCGGTCGTGGTGTGCAGCGCGGTGGACGACCGGTGGGCGGACCCGAAAGGTGAGTTTCTTTCGGCACTGCATGCCGATCCGGTTTACAAACTGATGGGCACGGAAGGAATCAAGATCAACAAGTGGCCGAAGCCGAATGTATTGAATGTTGGCAGGATTACCTATCACATTCGACCGGGTCGGCATGACGTGACGCTGACGGATTGGAACGTGTACCTCGATGTGGCGGATTATCACTGGAAGAAGAAATGAAAGCCGCACCTCGAAAGAGGTCACGTAACGGGAAAAACGAACGATGCCCATCCTGAATGTCGAAATCACCTGTGACGGCGATGCGGCGGTGGATGAATCACTCGCCGGGCAACTTGCGGATGCCGCGGGGGAAGTTTTCGGGACAGGACCGAAACGAACCTGGGTGCGCGTGCGACCATTGCCGTTGGCGCAATACGCAGAAAATGGCGGCGGGCCACCCGATGGCGTCTTGCCTGTGTTCGTCACAGTGTTGAAAGCACAATGGCCTAACCGAAAACAAATGAAGGATGAAATCGCCGAACTCACTGAACGATTCGCGGAGATTTGCGGCCGATCGCCTGAACACGTTCACATCATTTACGAACCGCCGGCAGCGGGGCGCATCGCATTCGGCGGCAAGCTGCGGGAATCGTGAAGACGCCACCAAGTCGTGACAACGATGATCACAAAAAACAACCCCCGGCATGCCGGGGGCTATATCGAGATTTACTTTAGATGATGCGTTTATTTGCCGGTGGTGTGGATGGTGTTGTAGATCGCACCTTCGACAAGTTCACCATCGGCCGCATCAAGGCTGTATTTGATCATCATTTGCATGACCGGTTTGACTTCTTCGGTGTAGGTCAGCGTCACGACCTTACCGTCCTTGGAGAGTTCAACCTTATTGACCGTAACGGGATCCTGCCCCTTCTTGTCCGGCTCCTTCACCGAAAAGTGAGGTGAACCGTAGCCTTTGGTCCAGCGGTAATTCCATTGCTCGACATGCCAACTGTCGGGATCGACGGCGACTTCACGGTCGAGCGGTTGGTTGAAAGTGATCTTCACGCCGGTTTTGGTCACGTTGAGTTTGCTGGGCATGTAGACCTTCTTGCCCGTGTAGCGAACGCGCTGGAGACAACCATCGCGGGCGCCGCTGGTCTGCCAACCTTTGAGGCCGGTGACCCAGAGTTGGCCGTCGAATGGACTGAAGCGGCCGCGCATGCCGCCGGAGGCAAAAGGCGGCAGGTCGAATTGCACAACGCCGGCCTGATCCGTGCCGCCGACGTTTTCCTGCAGCACGAGGAACATGCGACACTTGCCGTAGGACAGGTGCAACATGTAGCCGGCGAACGGCCCCCACTTGTCGTTCTTCTTGGGAACGAAGACCTGCCCGCCGCAGGAGTTGTCGACCTTGTGCGGAATCCAGCAGAGCGGGCCGTCATACTTGGTCGGTGCCGGGTCGAGGTGGTGCGAGTTCATGAAACCGTAAAAGCCACCGCGTTTGACGATGTCGACGCGCGAGGAGGGAATCCACGTGCCCTGCTGGTCGGCGGCGGTGATGACGCCATCTTCACTCATGCCGAACCCGTTCGGCCAGCGGAAGCCGGTGGCGAAGCGTTCGAGTTTGCTGCCGTCTTTGGAAATCTTGAGCACGGAACTGTCGTGCATGGTCTGCCCACCGTTGGTGCCCTTGATGAACATGAAGTTGCCTTCGGGATCGGTCTCCAGACACGTGGCGAATTCGTGGGAGTTGAAACCGGTATGCACGTCGTTGTTGTAGCACTCGTAAAAGTCGATCTCGTTGTCACCGTTAAGGTCGTGCAGTTTGGCGAGTTGATCACGGCACAGCAGGTAGATCTTGTCATCGACGATCTTCAAACCAAGCGGGTGATACATGCCGGTGGCAATGCGCTGCCACGTGACTTTGCCCAGATCGCTGCCGTGCTTGACACCTTTGACGAGGTAGACATCACCCTCCATCGTGCAGACGGCGATGTCGCCGTTGGAGAAAAAGTCCATGCCGCCGAAGTGGAGGATGGCGTTCCACGGATTGTCGAACGGTGGATTGATGGTGTCGATGACGTAAGGGCCCTTGCCTTTGCCGACGGTGGATTCGGTGGTGAGTGTTTGCTTCCAGGTGCGCGGGCCGCCTTTGGTGAGCTTGGACAGGTCGATCGGCGGATCACTGGCCTTGACCATCTTGGTGAAGGCACTGATTTTCGCTGGGTCCTCTTTCTTGTCGTTGGAAACCCAGACGATGGCTTTGATGCGTTGGGGTTGCTTCGACGGCTGGATGGCGACGCGAATCACGCCGACATCGTCAACGACAAACTTTGCGCCGTCTCCAACAAGGGCGACCGCGCCGGATCGGCCTTCGATGGTGGCGGTCGCGATCCTGCCCTCGCCGGACTCAAGCGCCTGGATTTTCCCTTCCGCGAGCATCACGTAAAACGTGTTCTTGTGCGGCTGAACATTAAACGTCCGCGCGACGGCGGTGATGCCCTCGGCGAGCGCGTAATCCGGCATTTCGAGCACGGGTGTGCGCTCCTTGCCGACGAGCATGCTGAGCACAACATCGCCGCCGTGGCGGTATTGGCCTTTGTATTGCACCATGTCGTGCGGTACGGGTCCGAAGGGTTTGGGGCGCGGGTCTTTGAACGCAGGTGTGTTGGACCAGCCGGGCAACTTGGACGTTTTGAACATCTGCTTGCCCTGGATGTTGTCGTTGGCGAGAAGTCCGTCACGGCCGCCACCGATGTTCACGAATCCGCCGGTCCACGCATACGCCATGCGCATGGTGTCTTCGTCGTAGAGCACACCGACTTCGTCGTTCTCACCGATGCGAATGGCGATGCCCTTGGAAACATCCTTGATCGTGCTGCTGAAAACGGGACCGAGTTCCATCTTCATCCAGCGCGGGCCGGGCTTGGGTTTCTTCTGGGCGGAAAGCGAGGGCGTGAATGTCAACACGAATACGAAGGCGCAAGCGATGGTCAGAGCGAAACGTTTCAAAGTGATTCTCCGCGTTTTAGGTCACAAAGTGATGAATGCAGGGCGACTGAAGTCACCCTGCCGGGAGGTATTGAGCATGAACACTTCAGGTTACAGGCAGGATCATTTGAGCTTGTGATCCGACGGTTTGACGCCCTGCTTGATGAAGTAGTCGCCGCGGTGGAAGCTGTATTTGGTCCATTTGAAGGGTTTGACAATATCGACGTTCGCGCCGCCCTTGGGCACATCCAGACCGACAAGCCAGTACGCCGCGTTGACGATCAGACGACGGGTGCCTTCGCTGACCAGGTCGGAGCTCGAACCCATCGTGGTGTTAAAGCACTTGCCCTTTTTGCCGTCGGGAATCTGGTAACTCTTGGTCCATGCGACGGGCATCATGGGATTGTTCTTCGGGCCTTCTTTCACAGGATCATCGACTTTCATGCCGGTGAGCACGGCACCGAGCACGAGCGGCTTGCTATCACCGGGCAGCGGAAGACGAACGCCATAAACATCGGTGTCGCCCCAGATGTCGCGGTCTTTGATGCCGTTGAGGATCGGATGCCCCTTTGCTTCTTTGGCGATGTAGCCACCGGTCGATTCGCGTTTGTGACCGCCGTGGTGGCTGATCCACTTTTCGCCGACGACGAGTCGC
>JANQKH010000381.1 GCA_028281215.1 Phycisphaeraceae bacterium
GGCAAATGGCACCTCGGCCGCAGTGATGTTCAGCACCCCTTCAAACGCGGGTTCGATACTTTCTACGGCTTGCTCGACGGCTGCTGCAATTTCTTCAATCCGCTGCAACCTGATCCGCCATACAAGGGCAACCGCGTGCGCACCTTCGGTTTCGATGGTGAACTGATCAAGGATCCCAAACACTTTGAAGGCGATTACTACACCACCGACGCGTTCACCGATCACGCGACTGCGTTTATTCGCTTCGCACATCAGCACGGCGATCCATTCTTCCTACACGTCTGCTACACCGCACCGCACTATCCCTTGCACGCCAAGCCGAAGGACATTGCCAAGTACAAGGGTAAGTTCATGATGGGTTGGGATCAGATGCGGAAGGACCGCTTCGCGCGGCAAAAGAAGATGGGTCTTGCTAACGACACGTGGACACTCACCGGTACCGACAGCAAGAGTTACTCATGGGAAACATCCAACAAAGAGTTTGAAGACCTGCGGCACGCAGTCTACGCCGCGATGATCGACAGCATGGACCAGAACATTGGCCGACTGCTACAAACCCTGCGCGCCACGGGTGAGATCGACAACACCGTCATCTTCTTCCTTAGCGACAACGGCGGATGCAGTGAAGAACCCGGCGGCCGTGATCCAAAGAAACGAAATCCAGGCCCGGGAGACGACTACGTCTGTGTGGGTCCCGCGTGGGGCTGGGCACAGAACGCACCATTCAAACGCTACAAAAGTTGGGTGCACGAAGGCGGCATTACGACGCCGATGATTGCCTGGTGGCCGGGCCGCATCAAAGCGAACACGATCACAAGACAACCCGCGCACATCATCGACTTCATGCCAACAGTGCTGGAACTGGCGGGCAAGGACTATCCCAGCAAACACAACGGCGAAAAGATTCTGTCCGTCGAAGGTAAATCGATCGTGCCTATCCTCGCCGGCAAAAAGCGCGAACCGCACCAACAATTGGCGTGGTACTGGGCCGGCAACCGTGCGGTGCGGCACGGCGATTGGAAAGCGGTGTGGGACAAGGCCCACAAGTCGTGGGAACTTTACAACATCGCGAAAGACCGCTGTGAAGTGAATAACCTCGCGAACGCACACGCTGAGAAAACACAAACCATGGCCAAGGCGTGGTCGGTGTGGGCGCGGGAGATGGGTTTGAAGGTGAAACCGTAGGTCCGGACCTCTATTGCCGAACGGATGCGTCATGAAACAACGATTCAACTCATTCGTGCTGTTCATCGTGATCGTCACACCAGGCACGGCGGAAGTATGTCTGGGTGCGGACGATGCGAAGACATCGGCGGTCTTTGATGTGACGGCGATCACGACGGTCGATCGCCTGCCTGTTCAGCGCGTGATGCGTGTGTTGTTGGCTGAGGGCGGGCGATCGATTTTGGTTCATGGTTTGCGCCAACCGGACGATCAGGCGTTCGCGTTCAATGAAATGCTCATCGTGCTGCATGCCAAAACGGGCAAGGTGACTCACACGCTTGCAGACGATCCGACGAAGAACTTTGGGCCTTCGAATAAAACCGTGAAAGTTTCACCCGATGGGAAGCACGTATTCTTTCACGGTCCGCGCATGCGCGTGATCCATCAATATGAGCTGGCGTCGGGCAAGAAAGTCCGAACGTTGGCGTGTCCCGAAAACACGCAGGGCATCTGGACTTTTCAACCGACAGCCGACGGCACGCAATTGTTTGGCGTGCTCGCGCGGCCGCCGGCAACCGTTCGCTGGAATCTCGACGATGGAAAAACATTGAGCCATGACAAGATCGCACTCAAGCCGACCGCCAAAATCAATCCGCGGTTTCTCTTTACCATCAAAGGGTCAAAGCAACTGGGCATTTACGGGCCCGGCAGCAACCGGCAGAAAACGAACTTTGCCTTCTATGATCTGAAACAACAGAAAATTGCACGGCAGATTGAGTTGGACGGCCTGTTTCTGACGCAGCCATGGCCGGCGATTGACAGTGAACAGGTGCTGCTGTTTCGGCAAACAAGCCAGGACGATAACAGTCTCGCCAGCATCGATGTGTACGACTTGCCCGCGCTGAAGAAAACCACAACGATTCCGATGAAGCCGGCAATCACATCCGCCGGCATGCAACGCGTCGGCCCGAATGGTCGCTACCTCGTCGTCCTGTCTTATCTCGTGCAGGTGATCCACTTGTACGATTTGAAGCAAGGCAAACTGTTGGGCGTTGTCGCGCCGAACAATGGCGGCGTGGCGGCGTTTGACGTCGCAGCGGATGGCAAGCGCATTGCAGTGCTATACGGCCCGTGGAAAAACGGCGCACTGCTTGCCGACCAGATTGGTGTGGTCGATCTTGCTCCGATCCTCAAGGCAAAAGAATAGGACCGGGCCAATGTGCTACGCAACAAAAAACACCGCGACGAATCGCGGTGTTCATATGGTCCGTTGATTGAATGGCGAGGATTACTCCTCCGACAGATCCACAACTTTTGCGTCCGGGCCGTTTTTCTTGACCGACTCGATGCCGTTTTCCATCGCGGATGCAGACGAATACATTTCGCTTTTACCAATGATTTCGCCGTTGCCGGCTTTGAGGACGAAGTAGGGTTCGCCGTTCTTGGATTCGCGGCGATCGTATCGACCGTCTTCGGGTGAATTCGTTTTCACCGATTCAATACCGTTCTCGGCGCTGTCCTTGGCTTTGTACATTTCGCTGGAGAGAATGACTTCGCCGTTGCCTGCCTTGAGGTTGAAGTGAAACTGCCCGTTCTTCGCTTTCTTGATTTCAAACTTGCCTGCCATGTCGGCCTCCTGAATGAAAAAAGGTTTGCACAGGCCCGCGGGAGAACGGCATGATACCTATGTAAGCGAGCGTTTGCAGAGGTTCTTTCTACAGTGATCCAGTGCACCAGCAACCTGCTGCATGCGCCTCCTCGTTGTTTTCTCCAAATCCTCACATGACACTCGCAGTCTGTTCCGGCTCGACTATCATCCAACATCATGAAAGCGAAGCAACTTGAAAAACTGGGGATTCCGCCGCAACTGACGAAGTTGGCCAAGTGGTTGGCGTCGCAGGCGCGCGCCGAGACGAAGATAAAGCCGGATGAGGTCCGCGCGAAGTTGACCGCGATTCTGGACGACCCGGAAACGTACCGCGACGACGAACACTTCGCACAACTCGCCAAGGCGATTGCGTATCACCAGAAGCGTGAACGCAACAAGGCCGACGGATTCGTCGGCCGCGCTCAGCCTGCGCCATGGCA
>JANQKH010000383.1 GCA_028281215.1 Phycisphaeraceae bacterium
AACGGCCGGGTTGCCTTTATACATTTCGACAGTGGGTTGTCCGCCGAAGAGCATGGTTCGGTTAACCGAACGTGTGACTTCGGCGCCCATTTCACCGCCGCCGGGGTAAATGCCCATGCACTCGGCGGGGATGCCGGCCTCTTTGAACGCG
Source organism: Phycisphaeraceae bacterium (assembly GCA_028281215.1). GTDB lineage: Bacteria > Planctomycetota > Phycisphaerae > Phycisphaerales > Phycisphaeraceae > JANQKH01. The sequence goes on from JANQKH010000383.1 coordinate 152, forward strand.
GCGAAGACGCGGTAGGGCGTCCACGGTTCCTGCGGACCGGGTTTGAGAATCAAACCGATCTGCATGGGAACAACCGGCAGCCACAACGTGTGCACGCCGGGCGAATTGGATGGCAGGACCATGCCGAGGACAGGCGTTTGCGCCTGGTAGGAGACGATGATGCCGCGTTCTTCGATGCCGTAGCCGCGGGTGAGCGTGTCGAGCGGCAGGCCTCGGGTAAGGGCATCGAGAATCTGGTCCATATTCGACAGGACGAAGTGGTTTTTCGTCATGTTGAACTTGCACATGTGTTCCGGCAGGCCGGTGGAAGCGGATTGCTGGCGGTAGAAGTCTTCGGGCGACTGTTCGCCGTCACCCATGGGCAACGTGGCGTTGAGGTAGAGGTCGGCTGCCTTCTTCATGATCTCGATCAGTTCAGAGATCGGAATCTCGCGGAGCACTTCACGGGCGCGGCTGGCCTTGCGCATGTCGCGGGCGAGCAGGCCGGGATTGGCCTGACCGACCTTGGCAAGCGTCTCGCCGGTGGCGAAGTGTTTGACTTCGTCCAGTTCAAGCGACTCGTAGGGCTGTCCCCAACGGATGACAGGAATTGTGACCACGTGTTGATCTCCGAATTCGAGGCGGGATTACGAGCGGCGTATTGTAGCGAGGGGCGTGATGGCGGGCGAAAGTCAGTCCAATGGAACGATTGGCGCCGCGCAGACACCACGTTGACGCGAGGATGCTTGGTCTCATTCCCCGATTCGACGACACCGACCTCATCGTCGTTGGATTCGCTTCAACCACTGAGGCAAAGTTGTCCCGAAGTTCTCCACTGTTTTCCGCGCGGATTGACCGAAGATATGAAAAGGCTTGACAGCGCGGCGCTGACAACGCAAACTACACGTGCGAACACATGGAGGTGTCGCTTATGGCTATGGATGGCAATACCAATTCATTCGTTGCTGAGTCCGTCGGGGAATCGTCGACCGCTACCGCCCCGGCCGTTCAGCTTTCCCGTCAACAGATCATGCAAGCCACCGCGCAATGTTTGCGCGATCACGGCTACGACAAGACGACGATCCGAGCGATTGCCAAGTCGCTCGACTGTGCCGTCGGATCGATCTACCGCTACTTCAAGGACAAGCGCGAGCTGTTGTTCGAGGTGGCACAAGCGGCGATGGCGCCGGCGGTGCAACGGCTGGACGACGGGGGCACGCTGGTCGATAGCGCGTGGCTCTACTTTGAGTCGGCGTCGAGCGATCCCGCGCTGTATCGGCTCATGTTCTGGCTGGCGGCGATGGGGGACGGCAACGGGCCGACGGGCGAACCGCTTCGCTTGCCGCCGCGTGCGGACCTGGCCGGACCACTGGATGTGGAATCGCAGCCGTCGCTGGGCACGCGGATGCCACGGGTTATCCGAGATCTCATCAGCCACTGGACCCGGCTGCTGGGCAATCATGACCTGGCGTGTCAGTGCTGGTTCATGCTGCACGGGGCGATCACGCTCGGCCTGGACCCGGCGCACACGATCGGACAAATCGAACGTGCGTACACCAAAGCCAACAGCGAAGAGGACACCGACACACTCGGCGACAACGGGCGCGACGACGTCACGTTGCTGTAACGGCCACAGTTTCAAACAAACGATCAGGCGCAACGCGGCGGTTATTGCCGTCGCGTTGTTCGTTGTTGATCGACCAGCCACCCAAAAACAACCCCCGGCATGCCGGGGGCAAAGTGAGTCAATGGCGTTTGATGGATGCAAACATGCCTTGTTCACTTCCTGCTCGCCGGGCTTTCTTGCGAAACCCTCAATTGGAATAATCAATCGTCACGCTGTGATGGCCGTGGTTGTATCGCGTGCGGATGAAGCGGGTGATCAGCGGCACGTATTGCGTCTTGGTGTGACTTTGCACAAAGTGGTAGCGGCCGTTCTTGTAGACATAGTGCCGCGGCACATAGGTGCGCACTTTGAACAACTTGGGTTGCGACCGGCGATAGCGCGAATCATAAGGCACCTGAAAGACCGACGGCAACGTGTAGTTTTCACCAACGACGAAATAACCCGTGCGGTGATAAGGATTGTGCCGACCGTAGTGATACACCAGCGGCGAGTGCAACGGGCGACTAAAACGAAGGTTGTAATTGTAGTTGTAGTTGCCGTAGGGATAGCGGTAGTTGGTGTAGACACGGTTCCACGTTGGGCCGGTGATGGTGGATTTGGGCCGAGCGCCGGAGTTGCCGTAGATGTAGGCCGCCTGTCCGGTGACGGCGTTGCTGACGTCAATCGCTTCGGCGGGCTTGCCGTCGCGCAGTTCGTCGGGGATGAACTTGTCGTAGGCAGCGCGACGTGCGGCTTCGAGTTTGTCAGAGTCGATTTCCTGCGCCGTTGCGGACGAGACGAAAGGCAAGGCGGCCGCAAACAATGCCACGCAAATCATGGTCTGAAACTTCATCATCATCGACTCCTTTTGAGCGAATCGCTCATTGGTTTCCGGGCGCCATCAGGAAGTATTCGTCAACATCAGAAAGAGAACCACAACGGCTCCGACCCACATACCGCGATGAACTATGCTGGTAGCAAGCGGCCATCGCTTTCCGACCGATCCAACGCCCGCGTCGCACAATACGTACACACATGAAATTATACCCGCTCAAGTTCGCACCCGTCTACCGCCCCAAGGTTTGGGGCGGCAGAAAAATCGCCTCGCTCGACCACGATTTGCCCGGTGACGATACCGAAAATATCGGCGAATCGTGGGAAATCGCGGATCTTGACGGAGATCCTGGAGGCAAAGCCCAGCGGACGGTCATCGCCAACGGGCCGCTCACCGGCCGGTCTTTGAATGCGGTGATCACAGAGTTCGGAGCGGATTTGATGGGTCGACTCGATCCGACGCCGACCGGCAATTTCCCGCTGCTGGTGAAATATCTCGACGCCCGGCAAAACCTTTCGGTGCAGGTTCATCCCAGCCCGGCATACGCGGCCGAGCATGATGATGCGCACTTGAAGAGCGAAGCATGGTACATCGTTGACGCTGAGCCGGACGCGGTGATTTATAAAGGTCTCCAACCCGGCGCGACCGAAGCAAAAGTGCGCGACGCGATTGAACGCAACGATGAACAGGCGGTGTGCGAGTTGATGATCGCCGTGCCGGTCAAAGCCGGCGACTGCCACTATCTTCCAAGCGGCACGTGCCATGCGCTCGGCGGCGGCATCCTTGTCGCAGAAGTGCAGACGCCGAGCGACACAACTTTTCGTCTTTACGATTGGGGGCGCACCGATCGCACACTGCACATTGAACAGGCGCTGGCGTGCATGACGTACGGTCCGCCGGATGTTGCGAAGTTTGAGAAGCGAAGCCACGTCGCAGGCATGTTCACCACGGTGACGTCGCTGGTGAAGTGCGAACACTTTCAGATCGAGAAGGTGCGCATGATGGAATCGTTCGAACAGGAAATCCCGTACGACCAGCCGGCGGTGTGGATGGCTTGCACAAGCTGATTACTTTCGGCTCGGACATTTCCCACCTAGGAAAGCACTTTGTAGTCCTGGCAGGC
>JANQKH010000394.1 GCA_028281215.1 Phycisphaeraceae bacterium
CAAGGCGACACGTTGATCAAGCGACCCGATCAATTTCGCCGCCGCCGCGACGTGAATGCCGTTCAATCCCCGTGATTTGCCATGCCCGGTCCGAAGTAATTCGGGTTGCGAAACGGCAGAATCATCGGCTCTTCAAACGGGCGTAGCGGACACATCGCGAAAATCTCGTTCAGACGACCGAGCACATCCGGCGGTAACGGCCCGCGGTTGATCATGCAAGCCCCCTGCTCAACCTGCTCGGCTGACTTAGCGCCGGCGAGGACCGAATGCACCTGCTCGTTCGAGATGACAAAGCGCAAACACAGTTCGGCCATGTCCATTTCAATTTCGTCGAGCAAGGCGTAGAGTTCAAGAAACTGTTGCTGTCGAGGCCGGGCGAGCCATGGCGGCTTGCTGCGCACGATTTCGTCGTAACGCCGACTCAGGCCACCCTGGCCCAATGCAGACCCAACCACAACACCCATGTTCTGCTCTTTAGCCGCAGGCAAAACATCCTGTTCGGCATCGCGGTACAGAATGTTGTAGTTGAAGGCTGTGAGCACGACATCAAAATGACCGCTGCGCATCAGGTGGGCCATCTGCGTCGCTGTTGTGCCGCCCAAACCGGTGAACCGCACGACACCATCTTCCTTCAATTCTTCTAACACTTCGATGACGGGTCCGGCTACTGCAAATGGATCCGTCCACCAGTTGAACTGTTGGGGGCGGTCCGGCTCGTGCAGCATGAGAATGTCAATCTCATCGCGCTTCAGGAGTTTGAGGCTTTCCTCCACTGACCAGATCAGTCCATCCCTGTCCTGCGGATCAAACGGCTCGGGACGCCCGCCGAGCTTAGTCGAAATGATGATGGGTTGATTTTCGGGAACCTGCACTTGGGTAAAAACCTGGCCGAGCGTTTCTTCGCTGTTGCCGTACCGCGGCGCGGTGTCGATATAGTTGATGCCCAGATCGACGGCCTGCTGCACGATGCGAGTGGACTCGGCCACGCCGCCGCCGAAATCGGAGGTAAACAAACCGCCGATGGCCAGTTCGCTGACTTCAAGGCCCGTTCTTCCAAGGGTGCGTTTTCGCATGACGGGAATGATAACGATTTGCGCACGCGCGGCAGACTACCGATCCGCACCATCGCTCAACCTTGCTTTCAATTTTGATTTGGCTTCCGTAAGCCGATCAAAGGCCGGCGACTGTTTGTAATAGTCGTCCAACGGAAAACACCCGGAGATCAGGCCATTGCGCGGACCGGTCGTGCAATCGCTGAAGGTTCGACACAACAACTTCGCCTGGCGTAGTTCGCCGAACTCGAGCGTGTCGGCCGGGAGATCGGGATAAGACAACACCACCCTGCCGAGACCGACCAGATCCACCCAGCCGTTGCGCACCACTGCTTGCGCCACGTGGGGCAGGTACTCCTGAAGGTAGGTGTACGCGGTACCGACCATAAGCAATCCCGGCACGCGATGCTTCAAGTCGCGGACACAGTGAATCTGTCGCACACAACCCACCAGTGGATCTTCCGGCGGCTGATAGCCATCACTTGGCGGGAAGAAAGCCGGCCGTTGAATGTGCGGGTTGTAATACGGGCTACCGCAACTGATGTTCACCATCGCAACGTTCAGATCGTCGCGCAACATTTCCAGCAGGCGCACCGGCTCGGTCAGATCAACTTCAAGAGGATTGCTCCGGTTTAGTCCGAACCCCGGGTACGCCGCGCCCTTTTCGCTAGGAACGGGAATGCCCGGCCCAAACTTGCCGCCGCCTGTTTTTTGCGGATCAGGCTGAAACGGCGGCATGTCAAAAGCGCTGAGACGAACACCTATTAATAGGTCGGGGCACTTTTCACGGATGCCTTCGATGATGCGACGAAGGAACAACGTCCGTCCTTCAAATGATCCGCCATACATTCCCGGACGATCAAACGCGGACAGAAACTCGTGGCCCAGATAGCCATGACAACACTTGACGTCGACAAAGCGAAACCCGATCGACTGCGCCCACTTGGCGGTGTGAATATAGGCTTTGATCAACTCATCAATATCG
>JANQKH010000492.1 GCA_028281215.1 Phycisphaeraceae bacterium
TTGTCGATGACGGTGGAGGTTCGTCCGGTTACCGTTCGCCCGCCGATTTCCGTCACGGACGCCGACACATCCACATTCCACACACCGCCCGAATCACCGAACACGTCAATTTTCGCTTTGCCCGCACCCTTTTCATCCAGTGTGACGTTGACTTCGCTCACGCGCATGCTGCTTCGGCTCGAATCGCCGAACGTGTGCGTCGGAAAACGCTTCGACTTGAACGCCATGGGCTGCACGCTGGGCGACACTTTGACAGGCAAACCGGCCGCGGGCTGACCGAACAGGTACTTCGCATTCACATCGATTTCGACCGGTTCGTCGGCGCCGAACCGTGGTTTGGTCGGCTTCGCTTTGACTTCCATGCGCACCGGCACAAACGTCTCGACCAGCGCGGTCGTGCTGCCGATCGGCGATTTGGAACCCGGCACATGCAGCGTGAATTTATATCGCCCCGTCTGCCCGTCGACATGTGTGGGCACGTCCACGTGGAAGAGAAACTGATCATTCGTCGTCGGCGGCACGTGAACCGTCGGAAGCAGTCGGCCGTCCGGTCGGCGGATACGCAACTCCAACGGCATGGCGGGCGGCGTGCTGCCGTCCGGTTCGCGCACGATGCCGGTGAGGTGCACGGTATCGCCCGGACGAAACACGCCGCGCTCGGTGTAAAGCATGGCGTCGTAAGTACTCGGATGATCACGACCAGTCTGGTCCACCTCATCCAACACCCACTTGCGCCGATCGGGTTGGAGGTAGCAAAGATCACCGCCCTTCTGCGCGGTAACGAGCCAGATCGCACCGTCAGGGTGATCGGCTGTGCCTTTCAACACGGCAAAGCCCTGCTCGTCGGTCGTCGCCTGTTGAATGGTTTGATTGTTATACGTCATCGCACTGACGGTTACGCCGGCGACCGGCTTCGCGTCACGCAGCGACGACACCCAGACGTGGTAACCGTCGCGCTGCTGCTTCGCGGTAATTGCAAGGTTGGTGATCGCAACCACGGCGCGCTCGCGCATCCAATAGGGGCGTTCGGCGCGCGCTTCGATCGCGTACACACCTGGCGCGCCACCTTCGAGCAGTTGCCGCAGATCGATGGCGATCGTTTGAAGCTCATTCAATTTGCTGTTGAGTTTGATCTTTCGCTGGGTGAACTTACGGCCGGTCTTTTGACGACTGTCGCCGCGCACGTGAGCGACAATGTTGTTGGGATGAACGCGATGAGCCGTCAGATCAAACGCGTCGATGTTGACCGCTTTCATGTCGATCAACAGATTGCCCTGCGGCATGAGTGAACCGCGGCCGACGGGGATGTCCAGCGACGGCCGGCGATCGGGAATTTCAAAGGAAACGGTGGCGTCGCTGCCGAGCGTTTGTTCATCCGCGGCGAGCAAGGTGGCCGGCACGTTGGCGGTATAACGCGTGCCCGGTTGGAAAGGGCCGTACAGCCTCACGTTGTAACCATTGCGAGAGACGCGCATACCTTTGACGGGCGGATCGACGGCGATGCTTGGCAACGTCTGCCCGTGTTTGAGCGCATGCGAGAAGCGCAACCACACGGTGGTGTTCGCACTCACGCCCGGCCGCGACACATCAACATCGATCATCCGAAACAGGCGACCGACCTCCACCATGCGCGTGGCCGACTGACCCAATGGCAGGTTGCCAGCATCGCTGGTCAGTGCACCGTCTACCTTGACCTCCAACTTCTGACCGGCCGGCTTTGTTGTGCGCATCACGATACGGTCGGCTGACTCGGTGGTCAGCATGATGGGTTCGAGTTTTCGGTCCAGATTCGTGTCGGTCAACGTGAGGTGACGCCGAACATCACCCGGCCGTACCGGTTGATTGAATCGCAGTTCAAGGGTGACGTGTTGACGATCGACCGCACTGCTGTGCGCGGTCAATAGTTCAAGCGGCTGGGTCTGGAAAGTGTATTCCCCTTCGCCGACGAGTTTGCGGCGCAAAGCTGATTCAAAGTTCGCGGCCGGCTTGATCGACCACTGGCGCCCCGGCGGCAGTTGCTCCTCAAAAAGAAAGACCAACTGATCGGCGTGCGACCACTGCCACTTCCCGGCGATGGCAGGTTCGATGTCGAACGGCGCGTCGCCGACAGGCTGGCCAATGCTTTGCGGCGACGCCAGCGGTCCATCGAAGGTGAACGTAAAACGGTCGGCGTCGTCGAGGTTGTCCGTTGGCGTGACGGCGAGCAGCCGGACTCGCGGCAGGTCGCCGCTTTGACCGAACTTGACCC
>JANQKH010000502.1 GCA_028281215.1 Phycisphaeraceae bacterium
GCGAGTGGGCCGTCCTTGAGGATGACGCGCACGACGAGGCCCTCGGTGCGCGGCGGAAACTGGGCGACGAACTTCGGGGCGTGCTCCCAGATTTCCTCGAAAGCGCCGCCTGAGGTTGCCGTGGACGCGGACTTCTTGTCTTTGAGCAGTCGGGCGACGGCGTCGCCAGGCGTGACGAAGGCGAGGTTGACCGGCGCTTCGTTGCGCTGCATCAGGCCGGATTGCAGACCGACGACTTCGCCGGCATCGTTGAACCACGGCCCGCCTGACGTGCCCAGCGGCGACGGGGCAACGACATAGTACGCCGCGATGTAGTGCCGCTGCGGGGCAAGGTATTCAAACGACGTGTCCGGCTTGGCGACGCGACCGGAAACCATCACCGCGTGGCGATTCATCGGCGCGCCGAACAGCCAGATTTGCTGACCGATTTTGGGGAAACTTCTCGCAACGGAGAGAAAAGCGTACGGCTTGTCGCGTTTCGGCAAGCGCAGCAACGCCAGGTCATGGCCGCGATCCAAGGCGATCACCTCGGCAACCTTTCGGCCGAACGACCCGATCACGTCGACCTTCTTCCGGCCGCCCACCACATGTGCTGCGGTGAACACGTAACCGTCACCATCAGCCACCCATCCCGATCCGGCGAGTTGACCCGACGCGATCACTTCAATCGACGCCGCCTTAGCGCGCTGGTAGAGCACGGCGATATCCGTTTGTTTTGCTTGGCGTTTTGCATCGTCCGCCGATGCAGAAGGCGCGACAGCGAAGATAACCAGCAACCAGATGAGTGAAGCGGCGCGCTTGACTGCTCTGCGTGTAAACGCTGGCGTTCGACGACCGTGAGCCGTCTGGATTCCCGCCTGCGTGGGAATGACAGAGAGAAACCCGGGCGTCCTCGTATTTCCAGTTGTCTTCACAAACATCGCAATCCTTTCCAATGTCCATCTGACACGTCCGCCTCGCGACACCTTGTTCGCCACGGACATAGCATCCAGCCAACAACGCTACGGCAAAAGATCAAAGCGCCGAACGGAGGAGAGTATCAAACTTTTTCGCGCCGCAACGGCATGGGCGAGGTGATGTTGACGACGGGCAAGGGCATGGTCGGGCCGTCATCTTCCAGTTCGGCGGCGGGCCTGGCTGACGGCGGCTCGAACAGGGCGGGATCGGTGTCGAGCAGTTGCTCAGCCTGGGCGCGGGCGGTTTCCATCTTCGGGTAGCGAATCTCGCGGAAACCGGTGACCGGCTCAACGACGTTCAAAATCGCCACCCAACGTTCATACGGGCGCGGCCCTTGCTCGGCGGACCAATCAAGCTGATCGACCAGCGATTCGTACCAATCGCGGAATTCCTTTTCACGCTTGTGCCACTTGGGCATGAGGCGGCGCATGATCTTCAGGTGGCTGAGCAGTTTGAGTTGCCAGTCGCGGCTTTTCCATTCAAAGCGAATAGGGATGCCGAAGAGGTTGAACTCCGGCCGATTGTGATGGCGGTAGACAATGTGATCGCCGTTGGCGGGATTCACATTAAACCGCCGCCGATCGGACTTGTATTTTTCCGGGCTGGTATACAGCGCGGCGCAATACAACTCGTCCTTGATGAGCATGACCTTTGCCAGATTCCACACCGCCGCGCGAGTCAGCCGGTAACCCATCTCGGCCGAGTCTTTCTCGAAGACTTCGATGATGCGGTCGGCATAACGCCGGGCGTATTCAATGCCGCCCCAGACGAAGCAGTCGTAAGCGCGAATGACAAAGTCGCGCACGAGCGGATCGGGGATGCCGCCGCCACGCCCGACTTTGCGCTGGGTCTTTTTGATCAATACACGGAACCGCTTGGCGACCTTACGACCGTGACTTTTACTGCCGAGGAACGATCCGCCGAACCAGTTCTGGCTGTACCACGAACGCAATGTGTTCACTTTACGACGAAAAGCTTTGGCGGCGGTTTCATACTGATGCCGCGCTTCAACGACAAACAGGTCCGGCCGCTCGACGATCTTTCGACCGATGGCAAACGCGCGCAGGTTGCGGTCGATGTCGAATCGCACCACGCGGCGGATCGCCGCTTCCATCGCTTCTTCGGTAATGGGCAGCAAGCCACGCTGGAAAGCGATGCCGAGAATCATGATGTTGGCGTACATCTTGGAGTCGAGCACGCGTTCGCATAGATCGCCGACATTGAAGCCGAAGTATTGCTCGTCGCGGGTGTAGCGCTGAATGGTTTCTTCGAGGTCACCGACGCGGAAGTCGTCTTCGCCCATCAGCGTGAGGATGGTCGGCGTCTTGGCAGTGTTGACCACGGCGGCGGTGCGCTGCGGACTGGCGACGCGGTACGGCAGCGCGGGGTCGATCGCGCGCGTCGCTTCGAGCAGGTCGATGCCCAGCAACAGATCGGCATTGCCATAGCTGATCAGCGGTGTGGTCGCGGGCGTGGTTGAACCAGCGGTGTCACCCGACCGTACGCCGGAGCCGTTTCCGCGCGGTGCATCCGACGAGGCATTGCGCGTGTAAACCAACTGACTGAACACCCCGCCGTTACGAATCGCCAATCCTTTCTTGTCGAGGAACTGCACGTCGTAGCCCATCTGGTGGCCGGCGTTAACCAAAATCGACGTCGCCACACCAATGCCCATGCCGCCGACGCCTGACAGGTAACAACGCCACGTCGCCTGATCGGCATGTACCGGCCGCGGCGGCGCGGGCAAGTCGGACAGGTCGATGTGTTCATCGCCCATGCGCGGCGGCTGCTTGCGGATAACCGTCACTTCCTCGAACGACGGACACGCATTGATGCGCTGGCAGGCGCCGTCGTTGACGCACCAGCTCATGTCGGTCTGCATCTTCTCGCCATAGTCGGTGTCGACGATTTTCAAACCCGGGCAGCCGGTCTGGTTCGTACACTCCAAGCAGAACTCGCACACTTCGGTGCTGATGTTCATGTGCGTTTTACGCGGCACGAATCCGTGCTCTTTGTAGACGTTGCGTTCTTCTTTTTTGATCCGCCGGTGATAGGTGATACCGCACTCTTTGTCAGCGATGACGATCTTCACACCGTCGGCGAGGATCGTCTGTTCCAACAGTTTACGGTAGCGATCACGGTCGGCCGGGTTGATGCGCACAATGCGCACATCGCGGGCCAGTTGTTTGGGGATCATCGCCTTAACGATGCGCTCGATGTCCTGCGCCGCGACTACGCGACCCATCAGATCTACATCGACGCCGGCATTGACCTGATGCCCGGTCATCGCGGTCGTTTTGTTTTCGAGAATGATGTACGTGATATCTTGCCCGGCGTTGATCGAATGGCTGATCGCCACTTGCCCACTATGGAAGAATGTGCCATCACCCATGAAGACAAGTTGCTTGTTGTCGATGAAGGGATCGATACCGCTGCCAGTGCCGCCACCGAGCCCCATGCCGCTGTAGTTGTGCATGAGTGGTTTGGTCGGCTCGAACATAAGCATGGTGTAGCAACCGGTGTCACCGTGCGCGACGAGGTCGACCGGCTTGCGACCGTGCTTGGCAACCATGTATTGCGGGTCGAGCAGGTCTTTGCGCAGTTGCAGCAATACGCTGGACGAATCGCGGTGCGGGCAGCCGGGGCAAAACGTCGGCGTGCGCGATGGAATGTGCACCGAGAACGTTGCCGTCTCTTTGATGCGCTCCAGTTCGGCAGTCAGTCTGCCGTTGGTCAGTTCGTTCGGCAGGTCCGAATGCTGTTGCATGAACGGTACAAGGCGTTCGATCAGCAGCGATGGATTCAAACCGCGCGTTGCTGGAATACCAGGCAACGGTTTGGGAAACTGTTTGCCGTACACCTTGACGTTCAGTTCGCCCGTCTGGTTCAGCGGGTTGATGATGTCGAGGATCTGCCGTTCGACAAAGCCGCGGCGTTCCTCGATGACAAGCAGCTGCTCGCACTGCCGGGCGAAGTCGATGACGATCGTTTCATCGACGGGATAAACCATGCCGAGTTTGAGAATCGGCACCTTGCCGGTGAGGCCGAGTTCCGCCAGCGCGTGGGCGAGGTAGGCATGCGCACTGCCGGCGGTGACGATGCCCAGCGGCACCACTTCATCCCGCGCGGGCTTGTGCAGGATGCGATTGACCCCAACCTGCCGCGCCGCCTGTTTGATGGCGTCGACCCGCCGATCCATGTCGATTTCACGCCGCCAGGTGCGTGGTGGCAGCAGTACCGTTTTTTCCAACTCCGGCTCAATGTCGTCTTCGTAACTGAGCGTCGCTTTCTGCCGTTCGTTGAGCTTCGGGTAGTGGTTCGGATAGCAGTTCACCGTACCGCCGCCGTCGGCGAGATTGGTCGTGATGATGTACCCGACGTAAATCTGCCCGGCCTGTCCGATCTTGAAACCGAGGTTGACCCAGTCCTTCACTTCCTGCGGAGTGGAAGGCTCAATGCAGGGCATACGGATGTGTTCGGCGAGATACCGCGAGTCGGCGGGGACTTGGGTCGAGTCGCTCCACGGGTCATCACCGCAAACGATGAGTCCGCCGCCTTCGGCTTTCGTACCCGCGAGCACACCAAGCGCAAGCGCGTCACTGGCGACGTGCACGCCGACGGACTTGAAGGCGGTGATCGCCCGGCAGCCGGCCATCTGCGCGCCGTTGACCATCGCGACCGACAGCGCTTCGTTGTTCGCCAACCGCGCGACGACACCGTGCTCGTCCAGCAACGGGGCAAGTGAACCCAGCGTGTCGAAAAAGCTGGCAATGGGGGAACCGGGGTAACCGGTCATCAGGTGGACGCCGCCTTCGGTTTCCAGCGCGCCTTTCACCAGCAGTTCGTTGCCGGTGAAAACTTCCTGTCCCGCATCCTTGATGAACCGCGGATCGATGCTCATCGTGGTGGGTCGCCTGTGCGTTCAATCGTGGTCTGTGTATTCCAAGGACGAAGTGTTTGCAATTGCAACGGCACACGATCAGGCTGGGCGTTCACCCACCTGATGTCTGTTAGACTCCGCGACTCAACCGGGTACGACCCGGAGAAAAGCAAACCTTCGGGCCGGCTCATCGCCTGGTTTGGCGGACCGGCCCGGAATACACCCGGCGGTAGCAAGTGCTGCCCGCCGTGGGACTAATGATACCGTAACCACGCCCAGGATGCCAAGATTTTTGTCCCCATTCGAGTATTTTCACCGAGCCAACCGGCGAAAGCGGGCGCGTCATGGATAACCCGCTTCCGCGAATCGCCATCACCGGTTTGGGACTGATCACCCCGCTGGGCCATAGCGCATGGCAAACATTCGCCGCGCTGCTTGCCGGCAAAACAATCACCACGCGCGCACAAGCGTTACCGGACGATTGTGAACCGATTGACCTGGTTCGCAGTATCGGCGGCGTGAGCCTCGCGCGGCACAGCCTGGTCGACCCTGCGATCATCCTCGCGGAGCACGCGGCGCGCGAAGCGCTCGCGATGGCGAAACAACCGGACGATGCGCGCTTGCCTTGTTTCATCGGCACGAGCAAAGGCGCCGTGCACGCACTGACCGAGTCCGCAAACGCATGCCAAGACGACCGCCGTGTTGCGGCGCAAAAAACACTCGGCCGATCACTGTCTTCCACCACGTCGAACATCGAGCCGTACGAAGCAGGTAGTGTCGGCGCGCATCAGGTGATGACCGCCGGCCTGCATCAACGCCTGTCGCTCGGGGACACGA
>JANQKH010000512.1 GCA_028281215.1 Phycisphaeraceae bacterium
GCTGGTCGACCGAACGGTATTCACCATTAAATCCTTGGAGAAGTTTGCGAAAACCGCCCGATGCGCCTGTCGCTTGGTTTGACGCCACCAGGGTGAGCAGGTCGGCGACTTCTTCGGCATCGTCGACTTCCCCCAACGTTCGCAAGCCGGCGGACGAGTCACCAACGATGAGGACACGGTTGCCGACGCGCAACAACAACACGTGATTACGCGGTGCGACAGAGACGCGCGTCAAGACTTCGACGACCGGACTGGACGCCGTCGCGCCGGCTTTGGAGAACCATCGCGCGATGGAGGATCGCAACAGAAATACGAGGACCAGCACAACACCAAGCGCCGTGATCAGATTGAGAACCCAATCCCCGGAATGGACGTTGCCCTTTGAATTTGAACCGGCGCTGCCCGGCACAGTGCCGCGCGGGCCAAGTGGTTCAAGGTCTGCGGGGTCGACCAACTTGGCCTGATTCGCTTGGCTTGCGTTGACTTCGTCCTGTTTGTGACGTCTGACGGGCAACGGCGATTGATCGCCCGAAGCGGACTTGGACGGCGGCGCCGCCGGATCGTTGGTGGCGTCAAATACCTTGGCTGCCGGCGCTTTTTTGCCGGTTGCCAGTCGATCCGCCAAACGCTTCATGCGTTCATCAAGTGGATCACTGCCGCGCGCGGGCTGGTTGACAGTTGGTGTTTCGGTTGAAGTTTTGGCTGGAGCAGGATTGGAGGGCGAAGTGGGATTGTCGGGCGTATTCGGCGATTTGGGCGGAGTGGATTGGGTTTGCCCGGTTTGGCCAATACATACCGCGCCGGGATGCGCAATCAGCGCCCCCGCGCATAGAACGACTGTAATCCAAGCCGAACGCATGCTTATCGGCCCTCCATGGCCGCGTCGGATGACATGACGCCATCACCCCAAGGACGTCTCCACGCCCTGCCCAATCACGATTCCACAATCGTCAGCCGGCCGCCGCGGCAGCCGCCGCTTCCTGTGCCTGCTCTTCAAGATCGTCCACGATCTCGTTGATACGAATGCAGAAGTTATCGTTTAACACAAGCACCTCGCCGCGGGCGACAAGGCGATGATTCACAAACACATCAACGGGATCGCCGGCAAGTTTATCCAACTCGACGACACTACCGCTTGCCAGTCGCAACACATCTTCAACAAGCATCTGCGCCCGGCCGAGTTCCACAGTAACGTGCAATTCCACGTCGCCCAGCATGTCGAGTGTGGTCGCCTGCACATTGGAAAACTGCGAGCCGTCGGACTGGAGCGCATCGTCAGCAATAGCGGCGCCGGTTTCCGCGACGAGATCATCGACCGCCGCTTGCGCCTCGGCGAGCGCCTGTTCGGCACCGTCATCGGCCGATGGCTCCGCAGCGGGATTGCCTTGTGGTTGTCCGTCGTTTTCCGTCATTGATGCCCGGCCCTCCATGGCCGACGTGCCGTGAGGGCACGATGATCATTGATCACCTGCCAACGTCCTAGTAGTCGGCGCGGTACTCAGTACATCGGGTGATGAGCACTTTTTGCACCATTGATTTTTTCTCTTCATCCACCAAGTGCTTGTCCAGCACTTCCTTGATCTGGCGCGTCAGCGTTTGCAGCGCGTCTTCATGCATGTATGAAGGCTCGGCGCGGCGGAATATGGTGTGAATATCGGCGCTGATCGTCGCGCTCATGTTCTTGAGCATCTCTTCAGCCTTCGGTTGATGCTTTTTCTGAATCTGAATGTAGATCTGCGTGTCGTAGAGGTAAACCGCCCCCTGTTTGGAGTTGGCGAACCGCTCTTCGACGACCAGTTGTTCAACTGGTGCCGTACCGTCGTCCACCAACGCGGCACCTTGGCGATCCGCCATGGTCTCATCCGGACCGCCCGCCATCATGTAGGCGACAATCGCAGTGACCATCTCCAAAAGGAGCACGACCACGATCACCATAAGTGTTTTTATCGGAAGTTTCTTTTTCGGTTCCGCGACTTCTGTGACCTGTTCTTCTGCCATCGTTCTTCCTTCCGCGATCGAATGTCGGCGCGTCTTCGCCGTTCATCGACCAGAACAGCGTTCGCCTCCATTCGATCTAATCGGCATTTGCGACAGGCTGTGTGAATTCGTCCACGAGGCGATTGCTGATGCGAATCTCCACGCGGCGGTTGGGCTCAAGCGCCCGCGAAGTGTATTTACGCTTGGCCATAGGTTCGTTGTCGGCGTTGGCGACGAGGCGAATCCGCTCCGGCTTGACACCGAACTCATCAACCAGCACCTGCTTCACCGCCTGGGCGCGGGCGAAACTGAGCGACCAGAGGTCAGGGTATTTCGACCGCACGCCCAACTCGCTGGACGACGCGTGGCCATGCAATTCAATCTTGTTGGTGTGCCCTTTGAATACTTCCACACCCGGGCGCAGCGCAATTCTTGCGCTTTCACTCAGGTCGGCGGATCCCGGCTCGAACGTGACCTTACCGATGCCGCGCGTCAGGTCTTCGCGCGTTTGCGTGACACGCAGATGCCTGCCGGGAATCGCCTGGTCCTGGGTCTGGCTGACGCGTTTTTCCTCCTGCTGCTGGAGGTACATGCGCTCGAGCTTTCGCATGAGACTAAGAGTCGGATCCGCGTCACTCGGCACCTTGCCGCCGCCACCGTGAATGCCGAAGCTCTGCTTGACCACCTCGGCTTTGGCTCGCCAGATGTCTTCTTCTTTGATTTCACTGAGCGACACCAGCAAAATAAAAAACGTGAGCAACAGTGACATCATGTCACCGAAGGTCATGACCCAATCGGGAGCACCGGCCGGCGGACATTTGCATTTCTTACCCATCTTGGATCACGCCGCCTCTTCCTCTTCTTCCCGCCGCTCACTGGGTGGCAGGAAGGTACGCAGTTTCTGTTCAACCACACGTGGGTTGTCGCCGCTTTGAATGGACATGACACCCTTGATCACGATGGTCTTGT